>NZ_VCNM01000004.1 GCF_007671725.1 Halorubrum depositum
GAGTACTTCGGCCTCTACTGGCACTTCGTCGACATCGTCTGGGTGTTCATCTTCCCGCTGTTCTACCTCTTCTGAGGACAGCGGCGGAGTCACCGTATTTGACTGTGTTGAATCACCATACAGCAGCGGGGTAGGCCACTAAATCAAAGGAGTTGAAGCGGGAAGATCCGGTTGCCTGTGACACAAATCTCCCGCTTCATCGGGGAAGTTGTGCCGGTTGCTCAAAGAGTTACTGGCGATGGAGGCGAATCTGCCGCCCCGGAAGGCGGCGGCGGATTCGCCGACTATGCACTCGTTTCCCTTCACTGTCTGCGGATTTACCTCGATTCATCGTACCGCATTACGATCGACCTGCTCAAAGAAATGCCACAAATAACCGGAGAGATCGGCCTCAACGCGGCCGATCTCCCAGCGCCGTCCACGTTGTGTAAGGCGTTCGACCGGATCAGTATGAGCGTGTGTCGAGTGCTGCTGCGCCAGTCGGCGCAGCTGCACGATCTCTCTGAACACGCCGCGATCGACGCCACGTTCTACGAACGCTCAGCAGCGAGCCGCCACTACTGCCAGCGAATTAGCTACCGCGTTCAAAAGCTCAAAGTCACGAAATTAGTCGATACAGCGTCTTAAGCCGTCCTTGACGTTCACTGCTCAACGAACCGGGAAGGAAGCGACGCAGACCTTGCTGAGCAGATCGCCCGCCGGAACGCGGGCGATCTGCGGTCTCTTGCGGCCGATAAAGGCTATGACAAGCAATCGCTTCGTGAAGGATTACGCGACCTCGGGATCAGACCGCTGATCAAGCACCGTATCTTCGCTCCGTACGACCACGCACACAACGCCAGAATTGACGATAACAGCTACAATCAGCGCTCTATGACCGAAACCGTGAACTCGGCTGTGAAGCGCTCGCTCGGCTTCGCCGTGCGAGCGCAGACGTAGTTTCGTGAGTTCCGAGAAATCGCTCTGATGTGTGTCGTCTATAACATCAAGCGCTTCGTTAAACAGTGAATCACTACGCCTTACAGCGATTCAACACAGCCTGTCTAAGTTAACACGACCGTCATCTGCTGGGCGAACGTCACGTATCTGTCTGGCGCAGCCCCGCCAGCCGGCGTCCAACAGTGCGTCGAAGACTGCGTTCGTGAACACCCTGCCGTCGAAGGTGTCCACGACACTGCCGTCTACTATATGGGGGCTAATCTCGAAGTTGAACTCCACGTCGAGGTTCCCGGAGACTACACACTTCGCACTGCCCACGAAATCGAAACAGTGCTTATCGACAGGCTTCGAGATCTCCCCGCCGTCGGCGACGCACACGTCCATCTTGATCCGGCAGGAACGGACGAGTGGAAGGACGCCGACGAGGACGGCTCACCCGTCGAGTCTGACGGATCCGGAGACCAGCTCCACGACCAACGCACGAATACAGAGATACGCCACACTCCTGGTGTGTAATCAGTCGGCCGTCTGATTATCGTGGTCCGGCTGAAGGAACATTACGTTGACTCTCCCCACAGCGTCGAAATCGCGAAGCTGGTAGACGAGTTCGCGAATCCGTCCAGCTGACCCCTCACAGAAGATTGTTTCGAGACACCACTCGCCATGATGCATATGCTGAGTCGTCCCGATGATATCATCAAACTCGTGTTGGACAGTGTGGAGATCCCCGATGACGAGCGTGTGCTCGTAGTCGAAGGCGAGCGCAGCGACTGCGGTCCCGTCAAGCCCTTCGAGGGTGGTATGACGCTCTATATACTCTTGGATCGCCTCCCGAACAGCACGCGAGCGCGATTCGAGTCCTTCGTCTTGCCACGTTTCGTCGAACGACTCGAGAATTTCTCCGGGAATATTCAGGCTGGTTCGCATTAAGGGAATGTTAGCCGGGGACGCCTATGAAACTCATTATTACGGGATCCCCGAATCGGCCATAACAACCCCTATCAGTCCGTCAGTCTCGTATTCTTCTATATGGTGACTGGAGTACTTGGTCTTGCACTCGGGGCGAGTGTGCTCGGGCTCTCTCACGGGCTCGCCCCGGGCCACGGGTGGGCAATCGCGGCGAGCTATGCACTCGACAAACCGAACAAGTGGTTCTACGGCGCTGCATCGAGTCTCATCCTCGGGATCGGCCACCTCATCAGTAGTATAGCGATGGTGGTGGTCTACTTCTGGGCGCTTTCGTACTTCGGGCTCACACAACTCAGCTGGATGAATTACGTGGCGGGCGCGCTACTTATCGGGCTCGGAATCTGGCAGTATTTCAACGGGCATGACCACGGTACTGGATTTAATCACGACGGAGAAGAAGAGGAAGATAAGCACGCCCATGATCACGCGGACGACCACGAGCACACACATCGCACTGAAGAGACGTCCACGTGGGGGGCTCGCATTCGACGCGCCCTCCCATTCGTCGGTGAGTCCAGCCACGACCACTCGCACGGTCGCGTCGACGAAACGCCCGAGCGTGGCCTCTACGGGATGGTTGCACTCGCGTTTGCGCTTGGCTTCACACACAACGAAGAGTTTGACATTATTGCCATCTGTACCGGCTCGGCATACTGTCTCGAGTTGATGCTTCTCTACTCGCTCGCCGTCATCGTCTCCCTCGTCGGAGTGACTCTCCTGCTTGTGGCCGGCTATGAGCGGTACGAAGAGCGGCTCGAAGGATATGTCGAGTACCTCCCTACATTTACGGCAGCGATCCTCATCGTGATGGGGATCGGGTTCATCCTCGGGGTCTTTTGAAAGGACTGAATCTATACTTCCACGATGCGCCTATCGCAGGGTTATGTAGACGGTCGGTCGGACACTGTCCACCAAAGAATTGGCAGTGAAATTCCGGAAAGTGATACGAAGAGTGGATGTCCGAAAGACACTTGAGAAAGCACAGGAGAGCTCCGGGGTTGCCCCTGAGTGGATCCTCCTAATACTGCGCGTGGTGATCGTCGCGAACAGAGCTGTAGACGTGACAGTACTCCTTTCGACGTTCCTCGCACCGACGTTTCTCATCCAGCTGGTTAGCCCTGTCTTCCATGATGAACCTGCCGAGATTACGGGTTCCTCGAAATCGCACGCCTCGAGGAGATAGCGACTGCTTCGAGTTAGATTTTCTGGAGCGCGAGGCAATACCCAAACCTGCGATGAAGCTCGGTATGTGCCCTATTTAGCTTAAGTGAATATAGGAAATTGTTTTTATACAACATACGGTGAGGTCAACCGTTGTCCGTCAACCATCCACAACTGGGTACTGAAGACAGATCTCCAGTCGCTCGATGGGGTAAATCCGGATCACGTTGCGGTCGACGAGACTGTGATCCACTGAATGATAACCGAGAAGGGCTTCGTTGAAACCAAAGACGTGGGGCGAAGGACGGACGTAGATCTTACCGAGGAGGGGAAAAATACACTCTCCGCGTTTAGGCATCTCATCGAAAAGTGATTAGTATAGTTAGCGCTCAGTCGAATCGACCTCTTCCAGAGCTTCTGTAGCAACATCACCTAACTCCCCTGCCTCGATATGTGAATACCGTTCTCGAACCATCTCTTCGGAGTTATCGAGATACCGGGCCGCCACCGTGTACCCAAACGCGCGGACAAGTACCTCGCCCATTCCACGTCGACCACCGTGGGGCGCGAGATAATCGTGTTTCGGGTGGTCGATATCGACCTCTGCGGCCTCCGAGAGCCGTTGGAGAATCGTCCGTGCGCCGTCCGTCGTAATCGACGGCGGCCGAATGTCCTCATCGAGCGCCAGCAGTAGATCGCGAGCGTATTCTTCACGGCGCTCAGTAATTGCTTCCGGGAGTTCCCCTCGTTCGGCTAGCTCATCCTGGATGAGTCCTGCGAGCGTCCGTTGGTCGAACGTCGGGAACACCGGCCAGCGTTCCGTCGGTGGGTCCATCAGCCTTCGATAGCTCCGCAGTGGAGAGATTACTGGGTCGGGGAGACTGGCGGCGTCCCATTGCTGCTTCTTCCGGTAGACATCCATACTACCGTCGTCGAGCGAAATTTCCTCCCACCGGACGCCGCGCCGGCGTGGGTCGTTCGGATCCCGGAGCAGTTCCCCGACGCGGACAGCGGTGTACGCGAGAACGAACACCAGCGCCCGGTCACGAGCCGCCTTCAGCGCCGCGTAGCGCGCTCGCTGTCTGTCAAGAGGGTCAGTATCCCCCGGGAGTGTGGTGAACGTCTCGATGGCGTCACGGGCTCGCTCGTCGACGTACCGGGTCAGGGCGTGGCGCTGCTCGGACGTCCAGGCCTGCTGATCACCGGGCTTGCGACCGTCGTCCTCCGGCAGCGGCGCCATCGCACTCGCCCGCTGCGCGTAATGGGCTTCGAGATATCCCTCGTTGACGCACCACCCGCACCACGCGGAGATATAGCGATAATAGGTTTGTACGGTATTCTGTTTGAGCCCGCGATCGCCGGCGAGATGCCGGGCGTACTCCCGGAAGACGCGTTCATCGAGGTCTTCGAAGGTGGGCTCCTGGTCGACGTCGTCGGATACGATCCCGGTCCAGTCGTCGGCGCCGCGGTCGCCGGCGGCCCACTCGGCGAACCGCTCGAGCTCGCGTGCAGCGTTACGTCGGTAGTTCCCGCCGTCGCCACCGCGGCCTTTCCCCTTATCCTGGAGGTAGCGCTCGAAGAAATTCTTGAGTGACTGATCGGCGCGTTCTCGGGGTGTCATGGTTCCTCGTTCGCGTACTGGTAGGTCGGACGGACGTCCTCGAGGAGCTCTTCGACGATTTCCCAGAGAACCAGGGAAGGGGTCTCGTGTTCGAATGTAATCTCCCAGCGATCCTCCGTATCGGCGACTGAGTACTGGAAATGCGCCCGTCCGAGATCGGGATGGTCCTCGTCCTGGTGCCAGCCGGCGTGAAAGCCCGTGTTCGGGTCGGTGTAGTTGATACGGAACCAATCGTGAGGGTCCTGCCGATACCACTTGACGGTCAGCTCCGGCGAATCAGGGCCTGTCGGGGGATCCAGACGGGCCGGATCGAAAATCGCCCGCAGCTGCTTGGCCTCGATATCGTCAGGAACGTACTCGACGGCCGTGATCTGGGGAACACGGTCGAGGACGTCCCGCTTCAATTGGGTGTAGAGGTTCGCGTTCGGATCACCACCTGGATGCGGGACCGACATTCGTTAGCTGCTGGCCTCAGCGGGCTCTGTCGTCGGAGCGAGGAAGTCCCATTCGCGGATGGCGAAGCCAACGATCTGGATACGCCGCTGAAGGTGCTCCCACTCGCGGGCAATCTCACGGCGACGATCTTCCTCCTCAGCGTCAAGAGACTCGTCAGCGAGCGTCCCGCGAAGCTGGTTCGGTGACTCGACCTCGAATTCATTCTCCCAGTCGCGAATCTGCGTCTTCATATCGGCGAGACGGTCCGTGAGTTCCTCGACAGTGTGCCCGCTGTCTCGAAGCCGCATCGCCTCCTGCATTGCTTGGCGGCGGTAATCAGGGTAATACGTGGTGTGAGTCCCGCTTTCGTCACGGTGGAGGATGCCATCGTCGACGAGCCGATCGAGGACGCGTTTGGTCGGCTCGTGTGACCAGCCCGCTTCCGAGGCGATCCAGTTCGCCGTCTGAGGCTCCGAAAGCTGCCGGGCGGTCATCCTCACGCGGTCTTCACCCGTGGTCTGGCGTTCCATCAGGCCCTCGGAGTTCGATTCGTCTTCGGACATACAACACCGTTCGCGCTTTATCTTAATATAGGTTGAGGTCATTAGTTCTATATCGAATGAGTTTCTTCGCCATCGCCTCGACCTCGGCTGAGGAGAGTCAGAGAAATCTCAAACCCCGTTCTTGGCAGTTCTACCCCGGGGGAAGCGCCGTCGTGAGGCGGTTGCAGCATTCGTGCTTCACCGACGGCGGCGTGGTACTTCAAAGTGGTCGTGATTACCCACATAATCAGGACCACCAGTGACAGAAGTCTCATAACCATTTTTCCGATGATAGAGGAGTTCTATCGCCCGAAATTCGGAGTTGGCCAACGGTATAAATCATATACCGCTATACCAAAACCGCGACCGCCGTTCGGACCCGGTTCCGAGAATAATCGCGAGACTGCAAGCAGATGGCTTGCTACACAATCTGCATAATGTACAATGCGCACGAAATCTGAATGATGAGGGAAATCGCCCAAATCTAATGTTAGTCGTTCGTAGCTTGCTCGCTCAGCATCTCCACAACTTCCTGAACACGTTCCTCATCGGCTTCGATACCACGCTCCCGGAGGATCTGGAGGGCGACCTCATCACCGTGGTCTGCAATTACCCGGAGACACGCATCTTGAAATTCTCTTCCCTCAAATTCGGGAACATCAAACATAGAGCACGCAGCAGTTACCGATGATCGCATCCGGGTGACGCCATTCCACGTGTCTTCCCGGACATAGAAGCCGTGCATATCGGTCTCATCAAAGGAGAAGGCCGGTCCACCGGTGGATTCGTCCACATCCTCCTCATCCTGCTCAGGAATGGACTCAGTCTCCGACTCTGTGTCCTCAGGAATTATCTCTTCATCCGGTTGCGGTTCATCCTGGGTGTCAGTACGTTCGTCGTCATCCGATTCGGCTCCTTCCTCCGTTTGTTTGAGCTGTTCAGCGACGTCCCCGAAACGGTCGTCCTCATTAGGCATGGCTGTGTTCCTCCACGAGGTCCGCTAAGTGGTCGAAATTCGGGATCTGGTCACAATCTTCGTCGAACTCCGAGACCGGCATTCCTTGCTTGAACGCGCGGGAAATTGCGGTCCGTTCGCGAATCCCTGGCTTCGGAATACTATCGATGGTGCGTCCCGAATCATCGAGGGCATCGAAGATCTCCGGGTCCACACGAGCGTACTCGGGGACGAATGAACCGAACTCCCGGTTGAGATTTTCAACGAGAGTCCGATGCTCGTTGCGTTGTCCCATTGTTTCGCGAATCATATTCGGAGTGACTGCGAGGATATCCAACCCGATATTCTGCCGGATTGGGGAGATCTGGCGTTCAATCATCTTATTGAGGCCGTTGATCGAGCCAGCACGCGGGATTAGCGGGATTATGACGCGCTGGACGGCGATGAGGGCGTTATCGGAGAGTTTCCCACGGCCGCCTGCGGCATCAATTATCACGTAGTCGTATCCGTTTTGTATGAGCGGATCGACAACGTTCCGTCGAAGCTTCACGTCTGCGAACCGTTCGTCCTTCAGCCTCGTCTCGACGTTCTCGAGTTCGTTACTCGACGGGAGTAGGTGAACGCCGAAGTCCGTCTCGATAAGCAGGTCTTCGGGGTCCTCACCATCGATAAGGGCGTCACCGAGGTTCGCATCTCGGTCGTACGCATCGTCGTATCCCAACTGGGTCGTCATGTGCCCGTCCTTATCCAGATCCAATAGTACCGTCTCATGGCCACGAGCAGCGAGTCGATCAGCGATGTTGAGCGCGATCGTGGATTTCCCTACCCCTCCCTTGAGCAACGAGACAGCTGCTCCGGGGAGCCCTTCAAACTCGTCAGCACTCATAGCTCAGCACCCCCATAAGAAGAGGATTTTGTACATTTTGTAGGTAATGTACATTGGGTAGATGTTGAAGGTTGCGCGAGTTTTGTCGATAATGTAAGTTTCGCACTGGTCATACGCGGTTAGTGAAGCTCGTCCATCTTAATTCTGTGTCAGACAGATTGCGCACGCCATCTACACAATCTACATTTTGTACATTACGTAGATTGTTGGCACAATCTTAATTGGCATAATCACCGTCGACCCTACGCAATCTACATAATTTAGATTATAAGCATTTCATACGTATTTATCGCAATCTTTGCCACCCACACGAACCAATTGAAGAAGTCCAATTTGCATTATCTACATTATCCACATTATGCAGATTGGCTATGAGATCTACATTCTTCGGTTATTCAATTGAAAGTCCTGAGTGATAGAACTCAGACAGAGCAGTTCTACCCCGTACTCTAGTAAGGCTTTTAACTGTTACCGGATTATTGGTAATCACCAGATGTATGAGGTTCTCGACGACACCGCGGCGCAGGTCATCCTCACCATCGAGAGTGGTGACTCCATCCGCCGTGTCGCCCAACACCTCCACACGCCCTACGAGACAGTGAGACAGGCCGTCAATCGGCTGGAAGAGGCAGGCTACGTTTCCTATGACGACGGCCTCACTGTAGTCGACGAGCGCGTATGCGACGCAGCGCTCGATCTCGTCGCTGCCAGCGCCGGCGTCAGTCCACCCTCCATCGAGGAAACGTACGTCATCCCACAGTTCAGTGACTGGCCGTTCGCGTTCACGCGGATCGACGCCGTCTACGTGTGGACTCAGGGCGGCTACCAGGTCGGTCGCAAGCCCGACGACTATCCACTGTTCCTCGCTGTTCGTGAGCAGGACGTCGACGCCTGGGAGGCGTTTTTCGAGTCGTTCGGCCTCCCCACTGCATTTGAGCGACAGCCGGGAGGCGAACTGGACGGACCGCTGCAAATCGTCCTCGAGCCACGCCCCTCACTCGACATTGAACACATCGAGGGGTACCCGGTGATCCCGAGAGACGAGACGATCGAGTATATGTGCGAGAACTACGCCCAATTCCAGTCGGCACTGGCAATGCTCAACCGGATGTACGAAGACCTCGAACTCGGTATCACCGACAGGAAGACTGAGCGAGTGCAGTCATAAGTTTCGGCAATCGGAGTGGCACCCATCGAACTCCTACGGTTCACAGTGATTTCTAAGTCGGCCGTTCAGCCCCCAGAAGGGAACTGACCAATATCCTCGAACCGGACTGTCGGTCCCATCCAGTTCCCGTCTTCGTCGTAATGGAGGTTGACGTTCCAGCCGAGTTCCTGCCAGATCTCCGTGAGCGGGTTGCGTAGCGAGTCGGTGACGTCGGCCTCGGCCAGCGGGATTTCAGCCAGGTCGGTCGTGTACCGGTCCGTCCGCAATGGCTGCTGCACCGCCGGTCCCGATATCCGGGTTTCGTATGCGATGGTCGCGCCCTTGGCGTCCAGCAGGCTGATAAAGCAGAACACGGTTCCGGTCACACCCATCTCCTTCAATGCGCGGATCCCGTCCTGCACCGCGATGCCCGCCTTGCAGTCCAGCGACTTGTCGGTGTCCCGGGCGTTATTCAACAGGAGACCGTCCTGCTCGTCCTCACGGAACACCCACGTATCCACCGCCTCGTACAACCCGTCTTTCTGCAGGTACGTGTAGGACTTGTACGGCTGTCCCATCCGTCCGCCCGCGTTCAGCTTCCCCTTCCCCACGGTCTCGGTGCCGGGATGGACGTTCAGCTTGCCCATCCGGGGAAGTCCGGGGAGACCGTCGGATTGTTGGACGTAGTTCCCGCTGAAAACGCCGTTCGGAATCAGGTGGACGACCGCTGTCGGGCCTTCCTCCAAGTCGCTGGCCACGCCTTCCCGGTTGGAAATCAGGTCAAGGCGTTCGTCCCGTAGATCGATGATCTGGTCCAGATGGTCGTCGTTCCGCTTCGGGTTGAATCCGAAGTGCCGCTCCGCGAGGTCCGGTCGTTCATGACCGGTAATCCCGATGATATGCCGCCGGTGCAGGATTTTCAGATCCCATCCATACGCTTCTTCGATCTCTGCCTCCATATCCAGTTCCTGCTGTCCGGTGACGCGCTGGTTCGTCACGAACACCAGGAGGTCGAAGGACTCGCTCTGCGCCTCCTCGAGTTCCTCCACGCTTTCGGCGTCGTCGCGGAGCTTCCCTCTCCAGTTGTTGTCGACGCTGGCATGGCCGATTCCCTTTCGGCCGTTGATCTCGATGCGAGCATCCCAGCCGCCGTCGGTTCCGATCACACCGCTTTCGTGAACGTCGTAACCTTCGTTCCGCAGTACCTCGCCGGCGATCTTCTCGAAGGTTGTTCCGTCGACGGTGTCGACGGCCCACTCGAGTTTATCCATGCCCTGTTTTCACTGCGGTTGATAAATAACCGTTTGCTCAACCAGCACCGCTGTTTTAGAGGAAGATGATTGTATTCTTCGCTATCACTTAACTAGCAGGAGGTCCGAGGTTCGGTCATTCAACGGATGACCGGGGAAGACGACAAGTTCACGGAGTGGATTGACGAGTTCCACGAGAAGGACCGAGAACATCAGATTGAGCGGATGGAGTGGATCGATAAACACCACCCAAACACGGATGGGTACCGGGCCTTTCACGGCGGCTTCTCATCCTCCAATCTCTACGAAGAAGCACAGCAGGCCTACCTCTTCGGCCTGTTCCAAACCAGTATGATCAGCGCTCTCTCAGTGGTCGAACAGGAACTGATCGGCATCCTATATGGGGCGGGAGATGACGAGATCAAGGAGAAGGGTGCTGCCGCAGCGATCGACGAAGCCGCATCGCGCCACCTCATAACACCGGAACAGAAACAGGTCCTACATCGGGTGCGGAAGGTCCGGAACCCGACTGCCCATTTCCGTCTGGGCGTGGACGATGATTCACTGGAGGCTCGCGCAATCAACCAAGATACCGCGCCATTCGATTTGATGAAGGAAGAGGCCCAGACAGCTTTGAAGGCCATGTTCAGTGTGATCGGGAACGGCGATGAGGGACTGAATGGATATCTCTGACTTCGCCGATGTGGCGGATTCTGACGACCAGCTTGAGGAACTGGTGCACGACCTGCTCGACGCGACTGCGGACATCCTCGTCGACGTCGACCTGCCGCGGACGCAGGTTTCCGAACTACAGGGAACGGGCGGCGAAGCCAAGCACGTCCGGATCGAACGCCCCAGCCTCGGCCCGGTTGTTCGAGACGTTGAGTGGTTAGACGACGTTGATGAAGCCATCGACTTTGCGGACCATCTTAGCGAGGAGTACGACTATTCCATCGACCAGCATTACCTGACTAACCTGTTCAAAGACTCGTTCGGCCGAGCCGGACAGCACCTCGATTCGTACCAGGAGCAAGAAGACCGGATAACCAAGAACATCATCGCAGACGTCCACGGCCAGGGGAAGGCTGAGCTGATCGCCCCCTTGGAAGGATTGGACATCGAAACCGACCGGGTGCGCATTCGGGACGGGGTCGAGGTCCGCGACTACGAGGACGGCGTGGTCCTGGGCGAGGACTCCCTCCCACTTGTGTCCGATACGTTCGGCGGCCGGCACCGTGTGTACAACGACTCCTACCTCCGCATTGAGTTCACAGAGAATGACTTACTGGCAAAGGTGCCGATGCAGGCGATCAACCTATACACGTTAGCGATCAGCCTATCGCTCGGCGGGTTGGTGCGCGACCTTCGTACCTACATCAGTCCTGTAACGTACAGCATGCACAAGTGGGGGCGGAAGATGTCATCCGGCCAGCCCACCGGGTTCGGAGTTGAAATCACCGAGAAGAACGGTCCGCAGATACAGGCCACCTTGGACCTGCTGGAACCGTACTTCGAGTTGTCCTCGGAACCGTACGAGACGCCGTACGCAGCCTTCTACAATTTCAGTGGTCCAGGAAACCTCGCTATCAGCCACTACGGCAGGGCGATCAACACGTGGAGCATCCCGGATAACACGGTCACGTTCACGATTCTCGGCCTAGAATCACTGTTCATTCAGCACACCGCTGGCGAAACCCCGAGCAGAGACGTACCACGATACGCCGGTTTTCTCATCGGGAACGCCGTAGACATGTTCGACCCGATCACCGTCGCCGACTACATCAGCAGCGGTTACGAACTCCGGAACCAGTGGGCTCACGGCGGGAAGCCCGACCGTGAACCAAGCGAACTGGAGGCGTGGTTGTGGGCGATTCTCCGCGCCGCGATATACGTCTTCTACTGGCTCGACACCTACACGTCACTGCTTGACCAAGGACTTCCGCTGGGTGACGCATTGATCGACGGAGAAACCAGAGAGTCGGTGAAAGCGGAGCTGGACACGTTCGATGTCACAGAGTACATGGAAGTCGAGTATCTGAAAGCCGACTGACGACGAATAATCGCTGGTCTACAGTTCGTTCGGCAGGAGGGCAGTGATTGACGCCTTGAACGCTTGCTCATCGTCGACGGCTCCGCGCACCACGAGGCCGTCAGATCCGTACTCGGCCAGTAACTGCGGCATGCGCCGCACACCGATATCTCTCCTTCTTCGGCGTGCACGGTCGCGGCTACGACCTGATCCACACCGTCCGCAACGCCATGAACACGACCAACTCGACCGTCGCTAATACGCGGATGTCCGTTGCTGAATGTCGTTCCCGTTCAGTACGGGCACCGTGCTCGTGGAAGAACTTATCAATACGATCAGTAAGGGAATCCGCATTCTCTCCATCGACGTGAACGACCAACGTCGGATGCTCCGCGTCGCTATTTTCAATGACGAGGGAGACATCTTTGAACTAGTCCGGCTGTCTGTACGCCTAAAACTCATCGGCGACTTGGTCGGCTAGGTCGTCAAGCACCTCGATCGGTTCCTTTGTCATAGATTGAAGTTCGGCCTTGGAAGGTTGTGCCATCGCGAACGGGCGGAGAAAGCGTGAATTGCCTTTCAGAACCACCTCCATCAAACCAGCTCGAATGGAGCTTTCTCACACCGATGATTTACCGAGGAGAAGACCGAGCCACAGAAGTACAGCGGGTTAGAGCGCTCGCGGGTCGCTATCGATGATCCTCGCAAACGCGACGTTCTCCTGAACTTGTTCGATTTCGACTGTTGGCTCGTCGCCGGGTTGAGCGCCAGGAACGATCACGACGTACCCACGTTCGACTTTCGCAATACCGTCGCCCTGATCGCCGACTGTCTCAATGGTCACATCACGTACTTCGCCTTCCTCAACGGGGGGTCCAGAGGGAGAATGGCCCGCAGTCTCCCGAGAGGGGGTTCTCCGTGACTCCCGTTGTACTGACGACTCCGTCGAGTCAGGAGATTCCAGAATCGCTACGCGATACGTCTCGTCAGCCGACAACGCTTCAGAACCGACTTCTCTGGAAGGAACCTCTACTATGTATGTCCCATCTTGTTCTTCGATTGGAGCACTGAACAGAGAGCGAAGGGAGTTGGGGATTTCAATCATTTCTAACTATATGAACACACGGTGATAATTAGCTTCTGTGATGACCACCGACTTCTGGTCCAGATCGGGAGACATTAGGGAAGTAAATCAGCGAGAGCGGTCTCTTCGACCTGCTCACCGTCAGTAATGTGTATGATCACTTCATCTTCAGATGAATAATCTCTGAGAACCTGAAGACAGCGTCCACAGGGGGGCGACAACTCGTCACTCGCGACTGCGACATCTACAATTTGTTGCTTAGTGCTGTCAAACCCTTTCCAAACTGCAAGTTCGAGAGGATGTACATCATGAGACATCCCTTTCGTTAGTCGAGTTCCAGCCCAGACGGAACCATCCTCAGTTCGGACTGCTACCCCAACATCTGACTCATCTTTGGCCTCAAACGCTTTTTCCCGCAGAGACTCCCAGCGTGTTTCTTCATCTTGTTCATCCCCACTTGAAGGGATACCGAGCTGATCAGGGGTTAGTCGTCGTATTTTAGTCGGTGTACGGTGGGTGTTTCTAATTCCCAGCTGTGTTTGGGTGTGCTCAGTCATAGGTGACGAATGACTCCTCCGTTATTTCTGAATCACTAGTTCTGTACAAGTGGGAGAAAGCTTCTCCACCAAACTCGTAGCCAAATTCCTCAATGAATGTCTCAACAAGAGTATAAGCAGAAGGATCGTCCACCTCAAATCCATAGTCGCGGAACAGATACGCAGACAAAGATTCTGCGGGAATTTGATTGTCATCACAAAGATGGTGTCGGGCAAGCTGCCAATGACGATCTTCAATTCCCCATTTCGAATTATGTCCTCCTTCCTCAACTTCGGCTATTTGCATAAGTGGGGCAGTTGATCGAAGGGAGGAAGGAGCATATGTACCGGCGACGTTCTTATTATACCAGAGAGAACTCAGCGACGGATTTGTTGATTGATTGAAGGGGACAAAATAGGGCTTGGCCGAATCATCCTCCCCGACACGGAGGTAATCGTCGAAAAATTCGTTATAGGGAAAGGAGAGTCCAGTGTTCCGATTATCGAGTCCGGATTGTTGCTGGAGACAAAGATATCCAGGAAACATCCGGTGGATAGGGGCATCGATTAACCGGTGGAGACAATCTCGTACGACTTCAGGTTTCAGGACGTATCTCGTCATTTGTATGTGGACAGTGCTTGGTCCTGTTGGAAGTTGGAAGTATCTAAGTCTGTCCCAAACCCATTATATCCGAGACTGTTCGCCACTTGGATGGTGGTTCCAGAGCCAGCAAATGGGTCAAAGACAGTTCCCCTAGTCCAATCAGGATCCTCACACTCACAGCTGGTCCACCCGACAGTAGTCCACTCAGGGAAAGTGAATTCACGGAAGTAACCACCTAGAATTTCTTTTGCCTTCTTAGCACGACGCTGAACATCTTCATCGTTTGCTCCAGCACCAACTTGGAATTCCTCTGCTTTCCCCACGTCAGAAATCCCGACGGCCTGAATGGCTCGGATATGGTCCTCTGTCAACTCGTCGTGATTATGGTAAATTTCCAATGCCCGCTCTGCCTGCGGACGATCCGTATTGAGCTCTGTTAATCCTCGCTTCGTATCCCGACGTCTAGGCTCATTACACTCGGAACAGATTGAAGGGGGACATGCAAGCGTGATTGCCCTCCGCACTAGGTCTCGTGGGAACGGAGCAAGGTGATCTCCAGTATTCCGATCATGAGAGATGCGCCATACGTCTCCCGGGTTCGATCCATTTCCGTATAACTCTGAGTAGCCGTGCAAGTCGTAGAAATAATTATCTTTGTCTTGGACTAGATGGAATATTGGCTCATGCCGTGGAACAAGCCGGTCTTGGGCTGAAGACGGGATTCCATTATCCTTAGCCCACTGAATTTCGTTCCGGATAGTCCATCCCGCCTCTTGAGCAGCTCTTGCAAACCGACCAGGGATTCCCTGAAGGCTTTTATTATGGTATGTGTCGCCGATGTTAAGGAACACAGACCCAGTAGGCCGAAGAAACACTTTCCAGTGCTCTAGTGCATCGATCAGGTTCTCGATATAGGTATCCGGATCAGGCTCCTGTCCCAGCTGGTCTTCGGTCCCATAGTCCCTCTTTTGCCAATAAGGGGGAGAGGTGACGATGAGATCTACTGAATTCTTACAGAGATCGATCGCATTCTCTTGGTTTTCACTGCCACCGTCTTTGGGATGGATTTTCGCTGCGTCGGCCTCAACGACATTCCACCAAGGCTCAGTATCAGCGGGGAATTCCCCTTGTCCTTCTTTCAGTTTCTCCAAGTCAGGAGCAGGGTGATCGAAGTACTCCTCTAGATCACCGACTAGATTGACCGCAGCTTTCGGGTTGTCAAGGAGGTAATCATATAGGTCATCAATATTACGAGCCTCCCCGACTTCGTCCACGAAGTCCGTAAGAGAGGTAGAATTGTTTTGATGACTGATGTGCTGAGCTATAATTTCTATTACACCTCGAACTTCCTCGTCAACCTCAGATAGATTCTCATCCATGAATCAGATCCCTCCGACAGAGTGGGGGTTGCATCGTTGTTACGCTTGTTTCTCGGGGTGCTACTAGTGGACTTCGCAATAATATTCGACGACGACTCACGGTTCGTCGTCCTCCTCCGGCTGATACTGCTCCTTGACCTCGAGAGCCAGTTCCCGCCGTGGTTCGTCATCTGCCGGACCAAATACTCGACCGTGTAGCAATTCGATCCCCGCATTAGCGTACTCTTCGGCGATCTCATAGACCATCCGCTGGTCACGAAGAACTCGAACATCTCTCTCTTCACTCACTGCCACAGCCTCGATAACAGCCTGCTGGCGTTCCGAGAGACTCGCACGCCCGAAAAACGCACCCTTTTCGTTCTTTATCGTTTCAGGCATTGTGTTCTCTCTCCCATATCCAAGTGCAAACATGAACAGATCGTGATTCTCAGCCTGATAGAAGGGAGAATCCTCAGATTCCTGCAACGCCTCAAACATTTCTCGCCGTTCGCTATCTATATGAACGTCACGCCGGGGTTCACGCTCCTCGTAGCTGTCTTCGGTATCTTGACTCATCGGTCGGTCACCTGTGTTACACCGTTTTGGAATTCAAGATGGTACTCATTCGCAACCTCGTTGGAAATGTACGCCCTGACGTCTTCACTATACTCGACGTCAGTCATGAGGAACGTGACCTGGGTATCATTCAGGTAGTCAGGTACATTCTGCGCGATAAGCTGTTTCGGCTCGCTAGATATCCGTCCCAAGGGTGTATCGATGACAACAGGGGCGGAGAATCCGCTGATTTTGGAAAGTGCAGCCATGAACGAGAGAGCAAGCACTTGTCGTTCGCCAGCAGAAAGTGAACCCAGATTCTTCCGACCGTCCGGACCGTAGAGGCGCACCTCATACTCTTCAGTGAGGACTACCTCATAGTCTTCATCTTTCCAAATAAGATCGTTATAGTATCGTTCGAGCCGTTGTTCAGTTTCCGTTCGAACCTGCTCCAGAATCTCTCCTTTGATCTCAGAGAGCTTGTCAGTAGCACTGTCGATGAATTCACTCTGTCTCACAAGCAGGTCATGTTCGTCCTGCTCTCGCATTGCCTGTTTCCACTCCTCTCGGCGCTCATCAACGACATCTTCCTGTTGTTCAATTTTCCCGTTCAGCTCCCCAACTTCACGTTCCATCTTACTGATCCGGCCTTGGATATCCCGACGGCGTTGCTCTAGTTCCTGGGCGCGTTCATTATCGATGATATCTTCGTCTTCAAGCTGGGCAGAGATGTTGGCCAGTTCTGTCTCGTTCTCGTCGATAGCTGTCCGTGTATCCTCTAGCTCGCTGAGGTCAGCCAGGAGATCCTCAATAAGCGATTCGCCATCGCGGAGTGCTCGCTCCATCCGGAGTCGACCCTCAATTGCGTCTTGGCTTTCACTAGTTTGCTCTTCCAACAGGTCCTCAATGTGTTCTCGTGAAGAGTCACATTCGGCCAAGTCAGTCCCACAAACACACGTATCCCGAGAAAGAATCCCTCGTAGTAATTCCTCTGTTAGCCCAGGGACACCGTTTTGTGACGATTCGTACTCTTCCAGTTCAGAAACAGCATATCGGAGGGCATCAGCGTTGTATGCAATCCCGCCCGATCGGGCGAGTGATGCCCCTACAGCCTCTTTCGCATCTACAAGCTCCTCTTCCTGTTCATCCAAGCGTTCTTCCAGATAGACACGGCGCTGCTGCATCTCCCGAACGTCGTCGTCTGCACTGCCCGCAAGCTCATCGTAGATGTCATCTATTTTGCCCTCAGCAGTGTCGATCTCGTCCTCTAAGTTATCCCGCTTTTGTTTGAGCCGTTCTAGCTCTTGTGAGGCTTCCTCCTTCCGTTCTTGGAGTTCTTGTATATCACCGCCGAGCTCGGAGGATTCACTCTCAAAGTCCCGCTGTACCTTCCCTAAATGACTAACAGCACTATTCAGAAGTTCAATATGAGATACATCGAGCACCGCTGCCCGTACGTGGTCGGTATATCCAGTTTGGAAGAACTCATCTAGCTGCTCACCATCGAACAAGAAATATTCGTGGACGTGGGTTGGGAGAATCTCGCGAAGAATATTTTCAGGGTTCGGGTTCGGTCGCCAGTCATTCCCCCCAAACCGCTGGCGTAGCCGAAGGTCACCTATAGAGCTGTTAAATTGTCGTTCCTCGCGGTCTCCTTCTGTATCATCTTCTTGACGAGCTGTCGAGAAAGTTCGTCGGAAGGCGTACTCGGGTTCGCCTTTACCCAGCTTGATCTCGATGTGCCCCTGAATCGATTCACCAGGTTCCAATTCCTTCAGCCGTTTCTTGTTGACAAGCGGGTCCGACTCGAGGCCCTCGTCATCGTTCGAATCAGTATGGGTTTCTTCCCCATAGAAACACAGTGTAATCGCGTTCAGAATGTTTGACTTGCCAGATCCATTCTGCCCCTCAATCACGTTGATGTGCTTCTCTGCTGTGGTCTCTAAGGGGATAGTTTGATTTCCTTCATATTGCCGGTAATCCTCTATTTCGAGTTCGAATATCTGAACGTTATTCATTGTCGAATTCTTGCAGTGATTCGTTCCCGACAAAGTTGTCCACGAGTTCTTTATACTGCTCAGCGTACTCGGCTCGCGGCTCTTTCAGAATGTCCCGTTCATGCTCCAAAACCCCGCGTAAGAAGGCCCGAAGATCGTCATCCTCAACCCCGTCAACACGGTCAAGGATTAACGAATGTACCTCGGAGTCGTTCATGCGATACTGCAACCATATCTACAAACGCATATCAATGTATCTTCTCAGATACCATATGCGATACGAACGTCTTCGATCTTGTTGCGGGCTTCATATTCATTTTCAGCTGTTTCAGCAAATTCCTCGAACCGACGGAGTTCCTTCTCTAGAATGTATTGTTCAGACGTCGCAATATCTTCATCTGGCTCAAGAGTGGGAACAACAAGTAAGTCATAGATATCCGCACGATCCTTACCGGGGGCTTGCCGAAGAACCCTACCTCGACGCTGGATAAATTGCATCGGGTTCCCAGTATTAGCCATCAAGATTGCTGTCCTAGTAGCTGGAACGTCAACACCTTCGTCTAGACACCGCATTGCCACAAGCGCTTCGTATTCACCCTCCCCAAACCGGGTGAGCAACTCCTCACGCAAGTCATCACCCTCCTCATGAGTAAACCGGTGATGCATAACCCCAAATTCGTTCAGAATCGACCCGACTGTGTCTATCTGTTCTGGATTCGTATAGACTAGAAGGTGCTTGATATCATCTAAACCTCGAAGGATGTCTCGGAGGACATCGTACTTATTGATCGCTTCTTTAACGATTTCTGCGCGTTGTGATTGGAGAATATTTGTTGTCTCCTCATCCGCATCTTCAGAATATCTTGATGCGACTACAGACTGAGTCATTTGACGATAGTCCTCCAGCTCGTCTTCATCCATTTCAACAACAATGGGATGATACCGATATGGGGTCAGATACTGCGGAATGGCGTCTTCTAACGGGTATTCGTATATGACCCCGTCAAAATAGTCAAGCAGATGGTTAGAACCTTCTTCATCATAATAGCGCTCCGGTGTTGCTGATAGCCCAATCCTCGCATCATAGGAATCAAGAAGCCCTTTTCGCCTACCCTCAGAACCAAGGCCGTGTACTTCGTCCCCGATGAGGATTGTATCCCGAGAAAGCTGACTCACTTTCTCTCGAAAGTGCTCTCCAGAGAATGTTTGATGAGTTGTAATCAGGCATTCGTAATTCTTGATTCCGAGTTCTAAATTAGAAACCGCTCGGGAGAGATCGTTTTTCCAGTCGGGATTAGCTGAGTGATAGACAAATTTTGGTTGGTCAAGCCCGAACGTATCCATCTCCTGGGCCCACTGCCGCGCAAGGTGTTTCTGAGGGACAGCAATTACACAAAGAAGTGGATCATCTACGGTATCTGTGTATTCATCAAGCGCCGCTAGAGCTGTGAACGTCTTGCCTGTTCCAGTTGCCATCTGGAATAGGCCTCTGTTGTCATTCTCGAACCAAGCATCGACAGCGTTCCGTTGATAATCTCGGAGAACAATTTCAGATTCGGTTGTAGGGACTGGTTCTGGCGGTTCATAAGGTCGATTGTTATTATCTCGGAGTTCAGCGATTCCCTCCTTAACCCCCTCAGGGATTGTATGGACCCCGACATTCTCATCTCGGTCTTTCCAAAGATTCTCAAACCGCTTTTCTTGCATATTCACCCCCTCATTATCGCGGTCGCTTATCCAATCGCAGTCGATGGTATATGCTTCGTAATTCCGGAGAGCCTGTTCGCTATCGTTCTGGGAGCCATGGAAGGCGACTCTATTCCCATTCCAGTCATAAAATACGCCAAATTTATCGTGGAAATCCCCAGAGAGGTTCTTTGAGGGGACAGCCAGCTTAATTTCGAGTAGACCATCGGCGATCATCCACGCGATCGCATTACGAGTTTCATACTCGAGGTCATACCGGAGATCAGAAATCGTGCTATCTAACGATTCCCGGAGTACCTCATCTGTTTTAGCACGATTCCCCTTCTTTAGAGCCTCCCAGTCATCTTCTTCTAAAATAGGGCTCATTATCCACTGCGCAGTGCCACCATTTTCGGCAAGCTCTGCTATTCCGCGAGCTGCAGATCGAACCCAATTCGTAGTGAAATATCCGACACCACGTCGATAGATCTTAGCTCGTGAGAGAAGGGGGACATAGAAATCCTCCATTAGGTCATCAGAAGAAGTATCGATGACCCGGGGGAGTTCCAAATCTGTGAAATCGCTCTCGGGATCCATCTTAAAACAAATAATGAGGCAGAGGGTCAAAAGCGTATACGCTCTTCCGTAGGAGATTGTTGATACAGCCTCTCGTTACGTATATCATTCAGTAGCTGACAGTCAAAACTGCTGAGTCGTGTGTTCTCACTCTGCTCGATTCACCACGGGATCACTGGACGGCTCTCCATCAACAATATGCTACACAAGAGCGTACGTCGATAGAGGATATGGACATTAACGAATAGTTGGCTGAGGTATCGGACAATATCGGTTCGGCACTCGACGGCCGAGAGGGAGAAGTCTGGATCCTGGTCGGCAAGTCCCACCTGAATGCCGAGAACGCGGACGGGTACAGCCTACGCCGTACGCTCAATAAGCAGGAGGATATCACGGTCCGATACCCGTTCCACCAGACAGCGGGGTAGGTGAACAGCAAGGGTGGCTGAACAAGGCCGTGAAGAGTGACCGGCCGAAGATGCCGTACGCCATACTCGATGACGGCCAACAATCTCTGAATCGGTATGAAGACGACGCCCTCCCGGATTAATCGCCGCCGTCGTCCGCCGGCCCCTTCATCGACTCGAGAATCTGATCAGGCAACTGGTGGACCGAGAACGTACCGTCATCTGGGTCGAAACTGACCATACCCGTGCTGGCCTCGGCAACGACCAGGACGCTACGGATCTTATCCTTCGTGATCGAGTTCTTCCCCTCTGCGCGGAGGGTTGCACGGACCATCCCGACGTCCGGTTTATCGTCCGTCTCGCTCATGTACTGGTTCCGCGCCTCTTCCAATACCGTGCGGACGATCCCCGTTTCTTCGGGCATCTTGCTCCATTCCTCATCGATCACCTCCAGCAATCGCTCGTTCCGCGGCTCGGCGTCCGTCGTCATGATTTCCTTGATGTGCTGGTGGCTGAATCCTTGGGCCGCGTGCCTGTCGAGGATCTCCTTCACGGCGTCGACGGTCAGCAAGGTGAGCTCGTCGTGCATCTTGAACTGCTTCAACAATTTGCTCTCGTCCTCTCCCGGCGGCCCGTTCAGCTGGAACTCGCGTGCGACGAACAGTGTATGGTCGCATTCGTCGGTCTCCATGTGCTCAAGTGCGGTCGCGAACTCTGCGTCGGAGTGGTCGACCGGGCCCTTGTCCTCTCCTTTCCCCTTCGCTTCCATCGAGACCTTGAACGGGTCGTCCGCCTGCACGCCGAACGTGATGATAGCGTCGGAGTCTCCGGACGCCCCGAAGTGCTCGGCCTCCAGTCCGATGTGGTTGCAGGCGTCGACGATGGCCTGCTCGAAGTCGTCGTCGCCCTCGTAGGACATCTTCTCGATCTGTTCCTTGTGGTACTCCATCGGGTCTTCGAGGAACCGTGAGGCCGTCCGCAGCGCGTCCTCCGAAATGTCGATACTGCTGTCCACCAGGTCGTCGCGGACGTTCTTGTATGAGAGAAATCCCGAGGAGATTAGGTTCCCGGCTAACGCCTCGCCTATCACCTTCACCAGATCGTTCGGCAGGTCCTTCGCCTTCAGAGACTGGAACAACGGGTGGTCCTCGTTCACGTAGATGGTTCCGTCGTGGTAGTCCACCGCGTTCCCTTTCCGCCCGTGCTCCGCGAGATGGACATCAACGTCCTTCCACCCGCTAGCCGGGTAGTCGGTGTCATCCCGGTTCGCAAGACCTTCCAGTGCTTGCGGCGCCATGTGCGGCGAGATCGAGTGGAGACGGTGGCCGAACTCTTCGGGGTCGTACTCGTCTTTCTCCTCGGCGTCGACGGCACGGCCACGGAGGACGCTGAAGAAGCTCTCCATCAACGCACGGCTGAGTTCGGGGCGCAGTCCTTCGCGGACGGAGTCGCGCTGGACGAGGATGTCCTCGTCGAGTTCCGGGATTTCGAACTCGCCGGCGAACCGGTAGAACCACTTGTACACCTTGTCCGCGGTTCCGAAGTGCGGGTCACCACGGTTTAACAACTTGCCGCGGACGGTGACCTTGAACCCGTAGTCGTGGAGGTTCCTGTCCTGGAGTTTGTCGCTGGTCAGCAGTTCCTTGTAGATCGAACCCTGGGCGATGACCGGGCCGAGTTCGTCGACTTCGACTGCTGCTATCTCGTTCGACGATTCGTCTTCCGATTCTTCCTCCTCGTCGATGTCCGCTTCCTCGTCTCCCTCTTCCGATGCTGATTCTACTTCCTCGTCCTCTTCTGGTTCGTCGCTGGTTTCCTCGTACGGGTTGAGATAGACCGTTTCGAGCTTGTACTTCTCTTCCGGGACGTCGTCACCGTCGTCGTAATCGTCGCTCCAGCCGACCCAGAATTCCTTCAACGCCTGCTGAACCTTTTCGCGGGCGTCCTCGTCGTCCGCAAGGTTGTCAATCGAGGCGTAGGTCTCGTCCGGGTAATCGCGTTGATCGATCTCTCGCCCGTTCTTGTGGATGATGAAGTTCGCGGATCGGGGAATGGCGGTTCTGATCATCCGGTCCAGGTACTCCGGTTTCAAGTCGCGGCCTGTGCTTTCCTCGTCGATGTCGTCAACAACGGCCAAGGTCCAGCTGTCCCAGTCTTTGTCCCACGGGTCCGGAACGTCCTTCAGGTAGGATCCGAGGTATTCGCGGGCCTCGTCTTCATCCATCCGATAAACCTCTGCATTGGGCGGGTCGGACATGTCGTGGCCCTCGATCTCCTGCTGCGACACGGAGACGATGCGCGTGACGCCGTCCTTCGTTGCGACGTGGGTGAGCTGGTTCCCAAGCGCGAATGCCGCGAGCTTGCCGACGCCGAAACGGCCGATCTGTCGCCGGCCCTTGACGTCGTCGGCGTCGATCTTCCGATCCTCGCCCTGTTCGGCAAGTTTCTTTTTTGAACCTCCCGCGACTTCCCACAGGATCTCGAGCTCGTCCTTGTCCATCGAGACGCCGTTATCGAGGACTTGGAGCACGTCGTCGGACTTCTTCGGTGTGGAGACGTAGCACTCCGTTGCCGCGGCGTCGTAGCTGTTGCATACGAGTTCCTCGATGGCGCGTCGCGGATTCGTGTAGAGCTGGGACGAGACCTGGCGGAGGATGTCGTAGCTGATCTGAATGGAGAACTCGTGTTCCTGGGTGGCGTCAGAAAAGAAATCGTCGAGACCGCGGTGATCCCCGTCCGCGTCGGATGAGGAGGGATCTGTTTGGGCCATAGTTGACTCGACGATGTTGGCGGGTTGCCTTAAAACTCGCCCGTCTGTTCCTCATCCGAACCGAAAGAGTCTCTGATAGATATTTTAATTATATCATGATTCCGGAAGTAGGCGGTTTCCGAGAACAGGAATCAACTGACAGCGCTCGGTCGAAAACAGCTCTCGGTACCATAATAACGTCTTCCCGGAAGCGACCCGGATACGCTTTTATGACTTGCCCGAAAATCAGACTGTCAGAAACAAATGATTCGCGATGCTCGCGTTCTCCGCGCCGGGTTCGTCCCTCGGGAAGTTGAGCATCGCGACGCCGAAGTCAACCACCTCTCCAGCGTTCTTGAGCCCCTCACGAACGGTGAACCCGCCGACACGGCCATCGTCACTGGACCCAGCGGCGCCGGCAAGACCTGCATCTCGAAGTTCGTCACCGAACGGCTCCGCGAAGAGGTCCTCGACGTCGAGACCACCTACGTCAACTGCTGGCGCAACTACACCCGATTCCGGACGCTCTACTAGATCCTCGACGACCTCGGCGCCACCATCGACATCCACCGGCAGTCGACGCCGCACGACGAACTCGTCGACCGCCTCCAGCAGCATGACGGCCCCCGAACGGTCGTCATCCTCGACGAGGTCGACCAGCTCGAAGACCCCAGCGTCATCTACGACCTCCACAGCCTCGCGCAGTATGCGATCATCTGCATCGCGAACACGGAAGAGGAACTGTTCAGCCGCGTCGACGACCGCCTCGTGAGTCGGCTCCGTTCGAGCGAACACGTCCGGATGGACAAGTACCACGACGAGCAGCTGTACGACATCCTGAGTGCTCGCGCGAAGTGGGGGCTCGACGAGGACGGCATCACCGACAACCAGCTCTACCGGATCGCCGACGCCGCCGCTGGCGACGCCCGCCTCGCAATCGGCATCCTCCGAACAGCCGCCGGCAAAGCCGATCGTGAGAACCACGAGCGCATCACCGACGATATCCTCCTGGACGCCGCCGAGGATGCCCGGGCCCAGATTAAACAGAAGAGCATCGATTCACTCACCCCTCACCAGCGGGTCGTCTACGACATCGTTCGCGAACACGGACCGCTCGGACCCAGCGAGATTCACGAACGCTATTCGCAGGACGTCGATGATCCACGGACCAAGCGAACCGTTCGGGCGTATCTGTCAAAGATGACTCAATACAATCTCCTCAAAGCAGACGGATCCAGCCGAGATCGTGAATACACAGCCATCGACCAACCATCTCCTACGCTCGCTGAGTAGGTGGCTAAGGAACTGATCGGTCTTGTTTTGTTGACCGAGAGAATGCACCCCCGTGATTTATTACTGCAGGAGCGATTATGTCCTACTATGAGCGCAAAGGGCCAGCTCCGTCGGTTCGAGAACAGGGCGCAGTTGCTGCGCCATATCTCTGAGGAGACCGGCACGGACATCGACACGCTTTGGGACGAGTACGAAGCCCAGGTCGAATAGAGCCCTTTGCAGTTTTGACGCGTGGGCGACGACACTGATCTCGACGTATCGTTCGAAATAGACGCAGAGACAGTCTCTCTGAGCCCTATCGGTGAATATCAGGTTCTCGATCTGGAAGGGCCGGTCGTCATCGTTGGAGATGCGTCGTACCGCGTTGTTCCGGTCGGTGAAGACTCAGAGGCGTCAGAAGATGTTCGGGAACTTAGTGTCGACGAGATACGTGCTGCACTCAGCGAGCTCGCTGACAACGACGACTTTCAGTCAATCGTAGACAATTGCCCGACGAATACGCCGCTCGTCTACGACGACATCGATTATTTGACTCGCCATCTCCCCACAAGTTCGCTCCAGAAGTGCCAGAAGCTGAGTGAGAGCACCCCTTTCGAGAAGGAATTACTCCTCCAAGTTGCCTACGTAGAACGCCAAAACTCTCTCGTCGGGCACGCAGACAACGTCCTCGAGTATTATCTCGAACAGCGTGCTGAAATCGCTGAAAAACTCCGGTCCACCGACGAGATCGACAGCGACGTTGAGCGGTCATTCTTTTCGTATCTCCTCCTCGCCTCGGCACTCATCGAAGAGCTGACGACAGAAACGGTCCTCAACGAACTCTTTCGCGAGGAAGCTCGTCTCGACAGCATCACCGAGCACGTTCGGAGTATGGGGCACGCGAAGCGATTAGAGAAACTCTGTGATATCCAAATACTGACCGGAGGTGACCACGGATCGCTTGTCGAGGTCAAAGAACGCAGAAACAACCTCGTCCACGACGCGCAGAAACGTGCAGGCCTTGACGAACTCGAATCGCGTCGTGAAGTCGCACAGATCCTCGAACAGACTGATCGATGTGCGTCCGTCCTACTGACGATCTCGGGAAAGAACATCGAGTCAGTCATCGCGAAGCGAGGGTGTGAGCCCTATATCGAACACGCTCAATCTGAAGCAGTAGCCGACACAATCACAACCTGGGAACAGGAGAATCCAGAGCGCCTATCGAGACTTCACGACTGTGAAAGAGCAACCCTCGAAGAAATTCGCTGGGATACCGAAGAGAGTGACCCTAGGAACAACATCACGGAGGGATTCACATTTGATGGATTTGATGACGAAGAGCGGTATGAGATACTGATGGAGTTCGTCGGTGATGCCTCAAAGGCGTTCCTCGACCGGATTGATGCTGATGCAAACGAGAGCAATCTCGATCGCTTCGATTTCGCGTTGATGGTGCTGCTCTGTGCTGGTCACAGGTACGAGGAGATTGCCCGGTGGCTGGATACCGACGAAAAGTACGTCCAGCGGAAGGAGAACGTGATAGCCTGGAGAGCTTCGCAGTTCGAGAAGGATTTGGTAGATGAGATCCCCCGCCCAGAGGGCCCAACATGGCCATCGGACACGGAATCAGATGAACAGGATGGGTGCTAGCCCGATAACAGACGGGTCATCCTCGCATAGTACGTATGCTCTCTCAGCGGAAGGCACACTCGGATAAGACCGAGCGTAAGCATCTCGAAGACCGCCTCACGGCAGAAGGTACCATCCGGGATCGAGAGTACTCGCTCGTCGATTCGGTAGCTACGTCGCCGATGCAGCGACCGTGACGCCGCCACCAATCAGGCACTGAACTCGCCGAGGCCCGATTGCTCGTGCTCCAGTGGCTCAGCCGTACTATGCCTATTCCCGGACATCGAATGCTTTCACCGCGACACGGACCGGATACCCACTCTCCGACTCCAGTCGATATACGCCGTGATCTGCAATCTCCGGCACCTCAGAAACGTACCGGTCGTGCGCCATCGTCGCCTCCCGTATCCGGTCTTCAACCGTCCCGAAGTCCTGGCGCCGTGAGAAGATCAAGAGTGCAGCGTGTGAATCCCGGACAGTCAGGTTGTTTAGGAGCTGGTCAACCGCGTCCGTATACACAGATGGTCCATCCCAGAATTTGCACTCCGCGATGAACAGGTTCTCGTTATCATACCGGAGCAGGATATCCGTCTTCCCACCGCGGTTGAACGTTTCTCCGGTCGCGAACCCGGAGTAATGCGAATTAATCCCCATCAGGAAAATATCCCGTAGCGACTCCTCATCCAGACCCCGGACCGGCGTGGCGGATCGTTCCAGATCACGTCCTAAGTCGTCAAGCAGATCCAAGACCTCGATAAAGGTCCGGTCCTGGAGCACCTCGTCATCACTGTCCGCAGCCGGTGACGGTAGCTCAATCTCTCGCTTTTTCTCCGGCACTACATATCCAGGTTCCGCGGTGTCACCGGTGTCGACACCCAGTTCGGCCATCACCGCATGGTTTGTATCAACGATCTCCCGCCGTTCCTCAATCGAGCGGCGGGCGGTTCGCCGCAGCTGCTCCTCCATCTCCGCGATATCATCCTCAAGCTGTTCCACGAACCACGCCACCTTATCCACCCATTCGTCAACCTCTGACTGAATTTCGGCTTGGACCTGTTCCGCATCCTTATTCCCGATTGTGTAGTCAACGTGGTAGACGACCTCGTTCCGGTTCAATTCATTGTAGCGCGGTTTGTTCAGCTTTGAGGAGCTAGGATTGATCTGCAGGAGGTCGCTGTCGCCGTCGAACGGCAGCTTCACACGGATCCGCTGGTACGTTTTAGTAGGCCGACCGCGCTGATTGAGGCCGGGCAGGCCTTGGCCACGCGGGACCTCTTTCTCGACCTCGCCGACCTGTTCCAAATCGTAGTCGTTGAGCTGGATCGGGGACGGTATGTATCTTGACGTGAATATCAGGGTCAGGAGGTCGGTGCTGTCCTGCAGCTCGTCGTTGGACAGTCCCTTGATTTCGTCCTTCAGCGCTGTCTCTTGCTCCCGCCTGTACTCGTGGATTGATTGGTCGGAGAAGAGATGGTCAACTGATTGTCGCCGTCTCATTACCACGTAGTTGGGCCGTGATCTGTCATAAAATACCGGATCAACTAGTAGACCGGTTGTATCACAGGATCACGAACTACGGGCTTCCCGTTCGACCTCGCGCTCTACCGCATCCGACTCCTCATACAAGAACCGTGATGGCCGCCCCTGCGTGAACCCGCAGCCGGGACACTTCCAGATCGGCTTGTCATCCCGGAATCGCCGCGATTTCGTGTCTGTCATCAGATCGGTACCGCACTCCGGACAGACCGGTGAGTCAGCATACGCGTAGGCGTCACCAAGACTGCGCTGGCGGCCGTGCAGCACTCGCCATTTCACGCCGAACTTATCGACCTCCCACTCGGAGACATCGCGCCGAGGCTTCCCTCGAGCCGTGGCGACGAATGCGGCGGACCGGCCACTACTACCACTGTTACCGAACGTGTTCCGGGCCCAGGACAGGAGCCACCAGAGCAGAGCGAACGCAATTATGGCGATCAGCACGACCCGGAGATACGGGTTGTTCAGGAAAGTGAGAGGGTCGATATCAGTAATGGTCTTTGGGAGAAGTGGCTGGAGTAGGGAGGCGATGAGGATTGCGGCCGCCGCGGTTACGATTTCGTCGACCGAAATTTCCATTTGATAACTGATTACATACCAGTATGGTTAGATGTGTCGAATTACCGGAACATGTTGATCTCATCCATCAATATTCGAGATGCGCGCTGTGTATTCAGTACAGCCAAAGGTCGATCACTACTTGAGGGTTGAAAGACCGTTCTGGAAACATTCCCAGAAACAGACGAAACATAGTAGAAATCCGGTGACGGAGCCGGTTCTAAATTTGTCCCAAACCTTCCCGGAAACGCGGAAGCGACACGCCGCAGCTTATCGGGAATATGGCCATCTAGTCGAGTATGCCCAAGCACTCTACATCGATATCAAACCAATTAGCGGTGGATCAACCGACCCGGGACGCTAACCGCAATCGAACCCTTGCCGATCAAGCCGACCCAACCACGGAGAAGATGCTGTTGCCGTCACTTGAGGACGGCATCACGCTGCTCGACGTCGAGGGAGGCCGCGGCGTCCCAATCTTGCAATCGCTCGTGCTCGACCATCTCCTTTTGCACGACGGGCCCGCCTTCTGGGTCGACGCGAACGGCCACGCGACGACGACCACGCTCGCCCAAATCGCCCCCAGCCAGCGGTTGCTCAACCGGATCCACGTCGCGCGCGGGTTCACCGCCTACCAGCACTACGGCACCGTCTGCGATCTCCCGACGGCGGTGAACCAATCTATCCGGAGATCTACCGCAGACACCGGGACGAGCAGTCGACAGTCGACGGCTCGCAACGAGGACGCGTCCTCGCACACCCCGTCGCTCATCGTCGCCCCGGCAGTCGATGCGCAGTACCGCACTGACGACACGCTCGGAGACGCCCACGCCGGGACACTCCAAGCGCGAACGCTCGCTCGACTGGCGACCTACGCGGATGGGTACGAGGTGCCGGTGCTCGTTACTCGCAGCAAAGCGGACGAGTTCGCGGCGCCGGTCGCGACAGCCGCTGATCGCCGTCTCGAGTGCGAGCAGACCCGGATGGGGCCACGGTTCACGGGTGAGGAGTTCGAGACGCTCGTCTATCCCGTCGACGATGGGGCATACTACCAGACGACGTTTACCTACTGGCGTCAGGTACTCGGCGCACGTGCCGAACAGGTCGGGCTGGAACCGGCCTTGCCCTCCACCCCGACCACGACCTCCGACGGCGTCGGAACGGGGATGACGGCCAACGGAACGACCGCATCACTCACTGCGAACCCACTACTCGATGCCTGGACGAGTGCTGGAGGGCGATAGTAATGGGGCGCACCAATCCGACGTATCGGGATGCGCTGCGAACTATCGAGGAGCGATGGACGGATTTCCGTCGGGCGCTCCGTCGTCGCGACCAACCGCGCTTCGACCAGCTGTTCGAGTACGCTCGCGAGCACGCCGACGCGAGTGGCCTGTTGAACCACCAAAACCCGCTGTTGCCGGCGCTGATCAGCATCGATCTCGAACAGGAAGCCCGACTCGATGAACACGAAGACCGCCTCGCTGAACTCGAAAACGCACTCAACGAGGCGGACGATCGGCAACAACACTCCGAGGCAGGTACAACGGAGGACGGATTGTACTGATGGTTTTTAGTACGGGGTACTAGACCGTTCGTATGGCAACGGATCGTTTTCAGAGAATCAACGACTTGGAATCAGGTGATCGAATTCGAATCCACCTTACCGGAGACGGTCCGGTTGAGGCTGGCGGTGTGACGTTTCAGAATCCGTGGGAGACCTCCGTCGGAAGCGTACACGAAGAGAGAAAGGACCCCCGGAAGGGAGATGAGGTCCGACATATCGAATTTCATCGGACAATGCGTCTCGATGCACCTGACGAGATCGTGCCGCCTGATCGCATCGTGTTGAAAACTGCACATCGGATGGAGCAGGAGAACACACTTCGGCTGACATTCAAACAGCTGATCGAAGATAGTCCCGGTCACTATACTCTCCATGCCCTGGGACTCGAGGATCTCGAGGTTCTCGAATGAATTTGTATCGAATACAGCGCCTCAGTACCGTAATTAGTAGACTTAACCAACATCCCGTAGCAAGCGTGGGTTTTGTTGGTTAAGATGGACGGAGAAGGGGATCAGCGCCCCGGAAGTGTTTGTGGAAAATGGATGGAAAGCCCCAAATTCGCGTTCCACGCCCTTCGCAGCCGTGTCACACAGATTCCCTGAACTCCGGAAGCAACACACTGCCGATTATCGGGTGAGCGTACGTTGGCGTGCCTATGCTGGAGGACGATAGATAGAAAATGCCATTCACATTCGATTTCCTTGATGATGGCCGTGTCCTCGAATGGGAGACGACGGCTGACGGCGCCGTCGCGACCGAACGCGAAGACTACTCGCCGCGCTTCTACGTCGCATCCCGCGCACCAGATGACGAGATCGACCTCACGAGACTCCGCAGCGTGTACGAACGGCACCCGGACGTCGTCGCGACCGATATCGTCGCCCGGCGGCCAGGCTTCCGTCGCGACGACGAGGACGTCCTCGCCGTCGACGTTGTCCACATCGATCGGATCACCTCGCTGGCTCGACAGGCACGCCAGCTGTCCGAGTACCCTGTGGGGGATCTCGCCTGCTTCAATGTCGATCTCTCGCGGGAGTTTCGGTACTGTCTCGAGAACGATGTAGATCCGACGCCAACGAGCGATCTCTCGACGCTGCGACTCGACGTCCCACTCACAGAGACAACAGGCGATGCGTATACCGAACTTGCCGTCGGCGGCGAGACGGTCACGGGCCCGCCAGCAGATATCCTGACGACAGTCCAAGCTGCGCTTGACGACCACGATCCGGACGTCCTCGTCTGCTCGACGAGCGAGATCGTCCCGACCCTGTACGAGATGGCTGCCAGCAATGGCGCCGACAATTTCTCGTTGAGCCGGACCCCAGAGGGCGATTTCCAGCAGCTCGCGAGCCGCTCGACCTACGCGAGCTACGGCCGCGTCGGGCACTCGCCGGCGCGCTACAACGTGCCCGGAAGAGCAATCATCGACCGATCGAACACGTTCTTCTTTGGCGAGACCAACATCGACGGCGTCCTCGACCTGGTCTCGCGGTCGCGCAAGCCGATACAGGAGGCAGCCTGGGCGTCGATCGGCAACATCCTCACAGCCATCCAGATCTGTGAAGCCCACGAACGCGGCGTCCTCGTCCCGTGGCACTCCTGGCGCCACGAGAAATTCAAATCAACAGGGGTGCTCCACGATGCCGATCGTGGTGGGTTCATCTTCGCACCTGAGGTCGGACTCCACGAGGATGTCCACGAACTCGATTTCTCCTCGTTGTATCCGAACATCATCTGCACGCACAACGTCTCGCCGGACGTGATTCGCTGCGAGTGCCATCGCGACCGCGAGGACGTCCCCGGACTCGGGTACTCGATCTGTGACGACCGGGGCTACCTCGTCGACGTCCTCCAGCCGATCATCGATGCGCGCGACGAGATCAAAGCCGCCATCCGTCGCGAACAAGAGCGTGACGAGCCTGATGAGGAGCGCCTCGACGAACTCGAAGGGCGGTCGGGGGCGCTGAAGTGGATCCTCGTCGCCTGCTTCGGCTATCAAGGGTTCAGCAACGCGAAATTCGGCCGCATCGAGTGTCACGAGGCGATTAATGCATTCGCTCGTGAGATTCTGCTGACGGCGAAACAGCGGCTGGAAGCTGGCGGCTGGCGCGTCGTCCACGGAATCGTCGACTCCATCTGGGTGACGCCCGACCCCGACGTCGACGACGATGACCGAGAGGACCTCGGGACGCTCGCGACGGCAATCACGGAAGAGGTCGAGATTCGGTTCGAACACGAAGCCCACTACGACTGGGTGGCGTTCGTCCCGCAGCGCGAGAGCGACGCTGGTGCGTTGACGAAATACTTCGGGAAGGTCGCCGGCGGCGACGACTTCAAAATCAGAGGTATCGAAGCCCGACAGCGTTCGACTCCGCCGTTCATCGTGGACGTCCAGCGGGACTGTCTTGACCGGCTCGATGCTACGCGGTCACCGGACGCGGTGCTCGGCCGGCTCGAACGAGCAATCGACGAACTGCAGGCGGGCAACGTAGCAGTAGAGCGGCTCGTCGAGCGGAACCGTGTCTCCAAGCCCCTGGAAAGCTACTCACAGAATACCCAGAACGTGGCCGCCTTGAAACGGGCCCGCGAGCAGGACCTGGCAGTCCACCCGGGCCAAGATATCGAGTACGTGGTCGTCGACGAGGAGAAATCCTCGCGAGACCGGGTCGCCCTCGCCCACGAGGAGATCGAGACCTACGACGCCTCGTACTACGAGACGCAGCTGATCAGAGCGGTCGAAAGCGTGCTTTCACCGCTCAGGTGGGACCGAACCAATATTCGCCGAGAGCTCTCCGGTGAGAGGGACGCCGTTTTGAGCTCGTTCGGAGCCTCCAACGAACTGTCGTAGTGGACCCCACCCCTGGTTTCCGTCGTTTCGATCCAACCCCACGTTTCCGACGTAATTTTCGACCCCCTCGTTTCCGTCGTTTCCTCACGCCCCACCCCGGATTTCCGTCGTCCGCACTCACTCAGTAGTAGGGGGTCACTACTCGCGAGTCCAGTCCTGCATCCGGCTGTCCTCGAGGATCGTTTCGCGGACGACCTGGGGATCTTCGATGAGTCGGTTCTGGAGGTGGATGCCGCCCGCACTCCCCTTGTTGATCTTCTCGATTTCGACAACCCCGAGGAAGGCTTGCTCTTTCAGGATGTCGCGAAACCGGCGGACGGAGAGGATATCCATATCGAGATGGTTGCAGATGCGTTCGTACTGGTCGTACACCCGACTCGTGAGGAACGCATCGTCGTTGCTGTTGACACTCAGCTCCGTGAGCGCCAGCAACGCCGCCTTCGCCTGCGTGGGTGCGCCGTTCACGAGTTCTCTGAACCGGTCCTTTTCGGCGTGCTGCTGTGCCTGGCGGACGTGTTCCTCCGTCACCTGCTCTGCTCCGGCCTCGTAGGCGACCTCCCCGGCGTGGCGAAGAATGTCGATCGCCTTCCGAGCGTCACCGTGCTCCTGCGCGGCGAAGGCCGCCGAGAGCGGAATCACGTCCTCGGAAAGGACGCCGTCCTGGAAGGCGTCCTCACGGTTGAACATAATCTCCCGTAACTGGTTGGCGTCGTATGGCTTGAAGAACAGCTCCTTGTGCTGGAAGCTGCTTTTCACGCGCTCGTTCACGTTGTCGACGTACTGGATCTTGTTGCTGATCGCGATGACACCGACGCTACAGTCGATTTTTCCCGCCTCCTCAGCGCGCGAGAGCTTCATCAGCACGCTGTCGTCGTTCATCAGATCGATCTCGTCGAGGATGATGATCACAGAATCGAATTGAGCGTCGAGCGTCTTCCAGAGGAGTTTGTAGTATTTCGACGTACTGAGGCCGGTATGGGGGACGGAGATTCCAGTCGAAGATTCATCGTTCAGCTTCGCGGCCAGTGAGGAGATTGCTTGAGTCTCCGTGTTGTCTTCAGCACAGTCGATATACGCGGTTCCAATCTCGACGCCATCCTGAGCGGCATTCTGAGCTCGTTGGCAGACGTGTTTCGAAACGAGAGATTTACCAGTCCCCGTTTTCCCGTAGATCATCACGTTTTCTGGGGAGTACCCGTGGACAGCACCGTTGAGACGTTTCGCGAGCTTCGAGATTTCCTCGTCGCGACCGACGATCCGGTCAGCCTCCGGAACGTGGCCGATTTTCAGGAGATCCTTGTTCGCGAAGATGCGATGCCCGGATTCAAAGAGTGGATCGTCGACAGAACTGGGTGAAGAGTCGGGCGTCATTGAATATCACACGGTGTGGGCGGGGGGAGTATAAATCTAGTGGAGAACGCCACCCCACGTTTCCGACGTTCCTTGTCCGATATCAGCGGGAAAATGCCGTTATTCGGTGGAATTGGATTGCTGACAATATAGCCGCGTTTCCGACGTGAGAGAGGAAACCCGTAGACGGAAGCGGCGCGTTGTTGTCGAATCCCGAACCCACACACCCCACGTTTCCGTCGTAATCACCGAACAGGTGGGGAGGGGACTCGAAGAAGACATCCACGACGGGATACCAAAGACGAGAGCGGCCTAGCCGTCCAATACTGGCCGCCTACAGAAGCAGCTGGAAAGGATCGTTTCATCTGAGGGGGCGAAGTACTTCGCCCCCTCCTTGGTTGAAGTACACTTAATGAGCGTTTCTCAGCTATACTACTTTAATCTATGTGTTGGAGAAGTTAGTTCTTCTCTAGATTGGTTCTAGGTCAACAGAATTAGTGGCTGCATAGCGCTATCGTAGCCTCTCCCTATGCCGTCGTGGAGAAACGACGGAAACGCGGGGGGTGTGGTCCCTTCGAAATCAGCGCCACCCCCTCCACCAACATCCAGTTACGACGGAAACGTGGGGTGGGTGTCCTCCATCATCGAGTTTTACTCGTCCGGGTTGACCGGACCCTTGTACTGAGAACGAATCTTCTCTCCCTCCCGCCACTGCCAGTAGTAGTAGCGATTGTCGTTGATTTCCTTGATCGTGATCGTTGCTTTGGCCGGGACGTCGTCCGGAAGATCGTCTGGCCGTTCTTCGACCTCTTCTTGATCTGCCGACTCCTCGAGACGGGCCTCTCGTTCCTTGTGCTCGGCGAGCGCCTCAGCGTACGTCGCAACGTCTCGGAGCTGCTCCGGGTCCGACTCGTTGAGCGTGTTGACGATCTCCGTCGGGAGGTTCGCCGGTGGGGTCGGGGGTTCGTAGGACATCGGCGACTCTCGTGTTAACCAACACGGCCCACGAATCCATAGTTTTGTTGGTTAAGACGATGGAGACGGCTCCCGTGCTTGCTGGATGTAACACTACTCGAAACTTCTTTATATGGCAGTTTCGTACTATGTTACACCGTGCTCCGGCGTATCGAACTCGAGGTCCTCGCCACGGTCGACCGCGGCGACACGATCTCCGAACTCGCGACGAAGCTCAACCACAGCGAGAGCTACCTCTCTCGTGCCGTCGCCGACCTCGTCGAAAAGGGACTCGTCTTCACGGAACGCGACGGGCGGCGAAAACGAGTCGTTCCGTCGGATGCTCGCGCCGTCGAACTCTACCGGGACCTCGTCCGCCAGCACTCCCATATCGACTTCCCCGAACTGCTGACGGGCAAGGCACTCGAAGTGCTGTACTACCTCGACCAGCCGCGAACCGTCTCCGAAATCGCCGACCGGAGCGACAACTACCGCAACACGGTTAACCGCGTCCTCAAGCGGTTTCGTGACCGTGGTCTCGTCGGGACGGCCGACGGCCACTACGAGTTCAACGCTGACTTCGACCGCCTCCACGAGTTCGCCCGGGAACTCGTACATCATCTACATCGCCAGCGTCTCGAAGCCGTTGCCCCGAAGGGGACGATTCTCTGGGAGGACTACGACGAATTCCTCGCGCAGGCAGAGACGGAGATCGACGCGGCGGCGTTCCACGAAACCGGCCTCGCTCGGTTCGCAGCCTTCGACCTCCAGTTCCTGCTCACCGGCCACCGCTACTACGTCTACTCCGAGGATCTCGACGCAGTCTCGCCGGCGGAACTTTGCTGTCACACGCTGCTGATCGACGACGGCAGCCGCCACCGCTCGTACTGTCTCCTCCTGCTCAGCCACGTCGACGTCGACGAGGCGGCCCTCCGAGAGCAGGCGGCGAAGTATGGCCTCGAAGACGATATCGACGCCTTGCTCCGCTACCTCGAGACGCACGGCGAGGTAGACGACGACCGACTCCCGGAGTGGGACGAGTTCCAGGAGCTGGCGGCTGACTACGAGGTGCCATTACCAAAATGAGACCAACATTCGGACGCGAGTACATCGAGAACGAATTCCAGCGGATCGTGGATGGCCTCTCAGCCCCGCTCGCGGTCTACCTGATCGGTGGTGGCGCGATGTCGCTGCGCGACCTCAAGGGGGCGACGAAAGATATCGACCTGGTCGTCCCGGATGGCGACGCGTACGGTCAGCTGTGGGCCGTCTTGATGGACCTCGGGTATGCGGAGGTTCAATCGCTGGATCCAGATTATCGGGCGCTGGGGGCAACGAGCTGCGTTGAGAACGACGACGGGTGTCGCCTTGACATCTTCAACCAGCAGGTCGCGAACAAGCTCGTGCTCACCGACGGGATGCAAGAGCGCAGCGAGCCGTTCCTCGACACAGATCAACTGACGGTCCGGCTGGTCAGCAACGAAGATATCTTCCTGTTCAAGGCGATCGCAGGCCGCGACGACGACATCGAGGACATGAATATGCTCGTACAGGCCGGTCTCGATTACGACGTCGTCCGGACTGAACTCGAAGCCCAGATCGAACGCCTGGGGGACGATCAGTTCGCCACGTTCGCGAACGAGGCCCTGGTCGAACTCGAGGAGCGGTACGGAGTAACCACGCCGATCGAGGGGCGCGTTCAGGAACTGACGAATAGGTACTACCGGGGGCTCGAAGTCCTCCAGGCACTCGATGAACCGATGACCGTCGACGAACTGGCCGCGGAACTGGAGCTGGATGACGAGGAGGTTCACGACCGGATCGCGTATCTCTCAACGTTCGACCGGGTCCGTCGGGATGGCGACACAGTCCGTCCCGTGGAGTAGTCTGGCCACGACTACGGGGAGGGAAGGCGGCCGTCTGGTCGGGGAACGCGGCCCCGTTTAATCTCGTGATCGACGCGGCGCAGGTGCTTGCAGCCGCCCTCGGGTGAACGTTGCTGCCAGTCGGGACAGGTACACGATTCGTCGATGACGTCGACTTCGTACCGGTTCCCTGACGCAGACTGTACCTCGTAGCGGCCACCCTTCGAGAGGAGTGAGACGTCCATCGCTTCGGCGACGGCACGCTTCGTGCGGGGCTCAAGATCGTCCTCCGACTGTGCGTTCTCGTCGACGACCAGTCGGTCGCGAACGTCGCCTGTTCGGCCACCGTCGGGAGCGACGGCTTCCGCAGGGCCACTGAGCCGCTCGTGAAGCACTTCCTCCACCGGATGGCCTTCCGGCCAGAGGTAGTGGACCTCGCGACGCTCGCGATGGTCGTAGGAGCCGCACGCGGCTGCGCTCCCAGTCCAGACGCGCCAGGCACCGAGCGCGGCCATCACGTCGACAATGGCGCGAGGAACTGCCTGGTGGTCGTCCGGGAAGAACACCCGGAAGCGGGTACACGCTTCTCGCGGCGGGACGGTCTCCCACCAGTCTTCGCTGGAGCCCCAGCTATCGAACATCGCCTCATCGCTCCCGTAGCCGACGGTCACGCCGTCGGTCGGCGTCCAGTCTGCTGGGAGGTGGTCCGCCTCGCCTTCAAGCACCCGAAGAACGGCGTATCGGAGGTACTCGTGGGCTTGGTTGTCTGTCGTACGAGCGACCTGGTCGTGCTGCTCGGCAACGTGCTCGGCTTCCTCGAGGACCGTCGTGAGATTGGGTTCAGTCATCATTCGACGGAGGTCTGAATGCGCCTCCGCCCCTCGGCGGGCGCTGAAAAACTTAACCAACAGAACGGAAGGAATCCATCACTCTGTTGGTTAACTATGTTGGGACGAGGAGTCTCCTTCGAGCACGTCGATGAGCTCTTCTGCTGTAGAACTGATCCGTCCGAGCCGCTCGCGAACGACCTCGGGATCGTCCGACTCCCACGCAGCGAGGTAGAACGCCGACCCGCTAGTGTCCAACCCACAGTACCGCCCGACGACATATGCGACGGCTTCGGCCTCGACCTCGCGTTTCGCCCGCTCGGTGTCGTCGTCGACGTCGAAGTGGAGCAGAGCGTGGGCGTACTCGTGAATTAGCGTCCGCGCGAGGTCGGCCTCGTTCTCCCGATCACGCACCTCGACGAGCGGCTGAACGTCGACGAGGCTCAGCTGCTCGCAGATGCCCTTTGCCTCGCCGTGGGTCCACTCCTCGGCTGGAACGATCTGCACCGTCACGCCGAGGTCGTCAGCGGCGCCAGTCAACTGTTCGACGAGGTCGCCGGCGTCGCCGGTCGCTTCCGTGTCCAGGTCGGGAAGCGGCTCGCCCTCGGTCTGGGAGATGTCGAACACCGGTGCGGGTTTGAACCCGACCAGGCCCTCGGACCACTCCTCGGGCGGCGTCTCGTCGTACTCACAATCACTGTCCTCGTGGTAGCTCGGCGAATTCTCGCACTCCGGGCACTGCTTGGTGATGATCGGCGCCCAGATCCAGATGGCCGACTCACCCTCCTTGACGTGGCGGTCGAACTCCTCCTGCCACGTCCGGTAGCCCGCCACCCGGCTCGCCTCGGGACACTGCCGCTTGATGAGGAGCGTGTTCCGGTAGGAGTAGTCGTGGAAGCGACTCTGGACGTCGAGCCACTCTTGGAACTCCACGCTGGCCTGCGCGTTGTCGACGCCGGCGACGAGGTCGTCGATCCACTGTTCGATGGTACTGTTCATCTCGTCGGATCGTGTGTCGGTCTGGTCGAAGGAGACCGACGAGTCTCTGATCGTGGACATCGTGTTCACCGAATCAAGTTCACGGCGACTGCGTCTGTTCAGACCGCGCCGCACCCCTCAGGGGCGTTCAAAAAACCGCTCTGTCGGTCAGCGGAGCTCGTGGCGTTCGTCCGCAAAGCCGACCGTGACGAGGTACTCGAGGAACTCGTCGAACCGCTCGACGTCACTGGGCGTGTCGGTCGCAAGATGACGCGCCCACTCGATGGCCCACTGGAAGGCGGGATCCGTGCCGCCCTTGCCGTGAATGTACCACCACCGGGCCGCCTTGAGAACCACTATGGGATTCGTCGGCGGCTGCTCACCGGCGAGCCCACGGGTGATGGACTCGATTTCGTCGGGGACATCGGCGGAATCGACCTCCGCTGATTGCGTGTTGTCGATGTCGACCGGGATCTCGTCGATCGAGACGTTGTCAGGACGCTGTTGTTGACTCACTGGAAGTCACCTCTGAGGGCTCTCGAAGGAGCCCTCGCCCTCTCTGGGGGCACGAAAAACAGGTCGCGAAGTCACGCCGGCGGGAGGTAGACGCTCTGCTCGCCGGCAGACTATCGTGCTGAACGTGGAACTTCGCTTGTTAGTCAACCACTGGTTGGACTGGAAGCCGTTCGAGGCGGCGGTGGCACGGGATACAGAGAGTCAACAGGTTACTCGGTACATCTGCATCGTCGACCGACCGGTCTGGGTCGTTGTAGAACCGGCGTCGAGGGATCCTATGATGAACCGGGAGATCACGTCCGAATTTATCGCGGTGAGCTTCGCGGCCCATACCGCAGCGCAGACAGGATTCATTGTCACGGGTAATGATTTCCTCACGAATCTGTGGCCAGTTCGAGCCGAACGGTACTGTCTCGGTATTTGACTGGCGGTAGTCGTCTAAATAGTCTGGATCGGCCGCCTGTAGGGCTGTTCGCCATGATCCGAATACGCGCCGATACGGCTGGGTCGTGAATTCCCCGTGTTTAATCATCTCACCCGTTGTCGGCGGATGACCCAACTCTTCGGCGAGCTCTCGCAATTCGGTCAATAAACCCTCACGTGGAATTCGCCACCGGGTATTTGGCTCGAAGCCAGCGGCTGTAAGCGCCTCGTTCCAAGAACCGAACCGCTTCTGGTAGACCGATCCGCTCCATTTTCCCTGGTCCTGCATCTCCTCTTTGCGCGGAATGTGTCCCAACTCTTCGCTGAGTCTCTTGAGTTCAGACAGCAGAGTGTCTTCACTCACGTTTCGTGTATAGTTTATTTCTAAGCCAGCCCTCTGAAGAGCCTGATTCCAATTTCCGAAGGCCCGTTTGTACGGATCCGAGGTGTACGGACCATCTTGATCCATCTCGTCTGTCGTGGGTGGGCGGCCAAGTTCCTCAGCGAACTCCTGTAGAGCAGCAATAAGTGCTTCTTCGGAGAGATTCAGTTCAACGTTGGGCTCCAACCCAGCTGCCCGTAGAGCTGAGTTCCACCCGCCGAATCGCTTGCAGTACGTTTTCACCGAGTACTTCCCGTAACTTCTGTAGGTTCGCTCTGAAGGTGCCTCTCCTACGATTTCAGCGACTGATTTGAGGTCCACAAGAAGATCGGCTTTCGGTGTCGCTGGTCTTCCGTTTGGTTCGTTTGTTCCCGTCTCAAGGTCGGCAGTCTTGAGCGCTTCATTCCACGACCCGAAACGGTCCGCGTAGGTCTTTGCGGCATGAGTGCCGGACTCGTTCATCTCATTCTGCGACGGGGGCCGCCCGAGTTCCGACGCGAATTCCCGGAGACGATTGAGGAGTTCTTCGTCTGAGTACAGCTTCTTGCCCATGATTTGTGATGTGATTGAATCACTCAGTTTGGTCCCGGCTTGGTATTTGAATGTCAGTTCTCGTGTTTGTGAGTCGTTACCTGTTGATGCTGACTGAGCTTCTATTCGATCCCGCGAGGCCGCTGCTGGCTGCCTCGCACCCATCGAGGGGGCCGAAAAACTGAGGCACACCCTGTTAACCAACAATGGGGAAACCCACGTGGAGTGTGTTGGTTAAGGATAGAGCTTACTCTTCGCCCTCACGTAGCTCTTCAGCCTTCCACTTGAGCCGGCGCAGGATCTGCGTTCGATTCTGGTTGGCGTTCTCGTAGGCAACACACTCTTGGAGGGTTTCCATATCCGGAATCGTCGCGATTCCTGCCTTGATCAGGCGCGTGTTCGATGCTTCAAGCCGCTTCTCTGGCGAGAATTCGTTACTCTCTTGCTCGTCAGTGGACCCCATCTCAAAGAGCCTCCACCCCCGTTGGGGCCGACACAAACAACTCTCCGGACGATAACGCCCCACCTCTCATAGGGTAAAACCGATACAACAGTTACCGTAATGGCCATCCCCCGCGAGTGTTTACAGTCCCGTATGGAGCGAAAGACGATCTCAGTCACCGGGATGTCGTGCAACGGGTGCGAACAGAACGTGGAGACCGCCCTGCGAAACCTCGATAGTGTGACTCGGGTCGAGGCCGACCACAAAGCTGACACGGTCGACGTGGTCCTCGAGGATGAGGTCTCAGATGACGATGTGAACGCGGCAATCGAACAGGCTGGCTACGACGTCGTGGCCTAATCGGCCGCCGCTCGGCCGTCGCTCACGTTATCGTCCGTGCGTTCGTCGAGGGCGAACTCGGTGTTGACACCCTCGCCCGAGAGGAGTTGACCAGCGAAGCTGTTGGCGAGGACGGCCGAGACCGACAGCACCATCGCGAGCATCGCGAACACCGGGTGAACGAGCCCGGTGGTCGCAGCGGCGACGCCGATGCCGTTGAAGGCGAACGCCGTCGCGAGATTCTGGCGGGTCTTCCGGTAGCTTTCGGTCCCGATGTCGTAGGCGTCCATCACGCCGCCGAGCCGGTCACCCATCAGGACGATGTCCGCCGATTCGATGGCGATGTCGGTCCCTGCGCCGATCGCGATCCCGATGTCCGCCTGCGTGAGTGCGGGGGCGTCGTTGATGCCGTCGCCGACCATCGCTACGCGGTGGCCGGCTTCCTGCAGGTGACCGATCTCTTCACGTTTCTCGTCGGGCAGGACGTCGGCCATAACGCGATCGATGCCGACCTCCTCGGCGACAGCCTGCGCGGTGCGTTCGTTGTCGCCGGTGAGCATCATGGGTGTGATACCGGCGTCGCGCATCCGCCGGATGGTCTCCGCGGCGTCGGCTTTGATTTCGTCGCCGATGCAGATCAAGCCGATCAGGTCACCGTCACGGACAACGCCGGCGACGGTGAGGCCGCGGCCCTGAAGTCGTTCAATGTCGTCGCTCTCCTTCGACAGGTCGATCCCCTCGTCGCTGAGCCATCCCGTTTTCCCGACCAGCACGTCGTCGCTGGCCACGGTCGCTCGGACGCCCTTGCCGGTCACCGAGTCAAAGGCGTCAGGATCCGCGTACTCGCCGCCCTGCTCGTCGGCGGCCTCGAGGATCGCATCAGCGAGCGGGTGTTCGGAGAAGGCCTCCGCACTGGCCGCAGTCGTGAGTACATCCACCTCGTCGGCACCGAACGCGACGACCTCACTAACGGCGGGTTCGCCGACGGTGATGGTGCCGGTCTTGTCCAACACGATGTGGTCGACGTCGGGAAATATCTGGAAGGCGTCACCGGAGCGCATCAGGATGCCACGGTTCGCGGCCTTCCCGCCGCCCCGGATCAGGGCCAGCGGTGTCGCCATCCCGAGCGCACACGGATAGCCGAGCACGAGGACCGCCAGCGCCGCGAACGCCCCGCGCTGGACGTTTGGGGCTGCTCCCCACGCGAGGGGGGCGACCACCCAGAAGAGGAACGACAACCCAGCGATCGTCAAGACGCCGGGGACGAAATACTTGAGCACGCGGTCGGCGAGCTGGATGATGCCGGGCTTCATCGCCCGCGCCTCCTCGATCTCGCGGGCGATCTGGTTTAGGAACGCGTCCTCCCCGGTTGCAGTTACCTCGATGAGCAGCGCCCCGGTCTCGTTGACGCTGCCACCGATCACCGTGTCGCCGCCCGTTTTCTCCTCGGGAATGGACTCCCCGGTGGCGACCGATTCGTCGACTGTAGACTCACCCTCGACGACTTCGCCGTCGACGGGGATGTTCTCGCCGGGCTTGACCCGGACGCGATCACCGATGTCGAGGTCGTCGACAGGAACCTCCTCGACATCACCGTCATCACTGACGCGGCGTGCCGTGTCGGGCTGGAGGTCGAGAAGGCCTTGGACGGCTTGGGAAGCTCGCGTGCGGACGATGAGGCTGGTGTACTCCGAAAGGATGTGATAGGTGGTGATGAACACGGAAACGGCGAAGAAGTGGACGGTCGGGAAGCCAGGGAACACGAACAGGCCGAGCAGCCCACCAAGTAACCCTGCGAATGCACCTGCTTCCAAGAGAACGTGCTGATTGAAGATCCCCCGGCGCAGGCTCTGGTAGGCTTTCTCTTTGATGTACCGTCCAGAACCGAACATCGTCCCGAGCGCCAGCCCCAGTGTCACCAGATCCATCACAAGAGATGATGACTCGAAGCGTCCCATCACGAGAATCATCCACCCCATCAGGGCAGCGACCACGATAGATGCGCCACCTGCGAGGAGGAGGCGGCGCTTGCCGTCGGCGAGTTCGGCCTGCTGTTGCTCGTACCGCTTCGCTTTGTCCGGGTCGCGGATGGTGTACCCGAGATCCCGGAGCGTGTCCTTCACCTCGACCTCACTCAGCAGGTCGTTGTCGTATTCGACGAGAACTTCCTCGTGGGCGAGACTCACGTCGACGTCCTCGACACCATCGGTTCGGCTGTAGGCCTTCTTGATGCTCTCGGCACAGAACGAGCAGGACATTCCCCCGACGTTGAATTGTTCGTGTGTCGTTCCCATCGTGGATGGTGGTTACCGTGCGACGCGGATAACCATTACGACGATAGTTATAGCGGTCTCGATGTTATACTACCACTGTGGGGTGAGTGGCGTTACTCTTACTGTCGTTGTCCGTCTACCTCCTCACAAGAATGGCGCTCCTTGAATCTGACGTACCGATCCGGGAAGTCGTAACCACCGACCCGGAGAAAGCGAAGGCGCTGGAGAACGATGTCCGGGCGAAGATCCTCGATATGCTCGCGACCGAGGAGATGACGATCGAGGAGATTCACGACGAACTGCATCGTCGCGGCGAGGAGAAGGCGGAAACAACGGTCCGCCACCATGTGAACGTCCTAAAGGACGCCGGGATGGTCGAAATCGCGCGGCTCGAGGAAGCTGGTGGTGGGACACGGAAGTACTACAAGTCGAACACACGGGTCTTCTCGTACGACCTTCCAGAAAGCAGCGGAGAGCAACTTGCTCCGGCGCAGGACACGACTCGTGAAGAGCTAGCTGCGCTGATCGAGACCCTCGCCGAGCAACACGGCGACGAGATCGAGGCCGTAGCCAAGGAGATGAAACCGTGTGAATACTGCGAATCCCAGCACTACAAGGAGTTCGTCGTTCGAGAACTGCTCAATCGCGCGCTCATCGACCTCGGCGAAACTGGGGAGCTCGACGAACTCTTATCGACAGCTGAGTGACCGATTCCGCGGTGAAATATCGCCTGCTCTGTGACGTAATAACTCGCTTCAAGACGCGTTACGAGGGTTTGTGAACACCTCCGGCGGCTGAGTTGATGCTCTCGGGGAGCGTGGGGTGGATGTGCATCGTGTCGGCGATCTGGTCGGCGGTCGCGCCGAGTTCGATGGCGAGGATGAGTTCGTGGACGATTTCAGCCCCTTGTTCGCCGACGACGTGGGCACCAAGGAGTTCGTCGGTGTCGGCGTCGGTGACCAGTTTGACGAATCCCTCGGTCTCACCGAGTGCCTTCGGCTTGCCCTGGTCGGCGAAGTCCTGGCGGCCGATGCCCACCTCGTACCCTTCGTCTCGTGCTTCCTGTTCGGTCAGTCCGACGTGGCCGACCTGCGGGTCGGTGAACACAGCCCACGGGACGGTTCGGTCCTCGGTGCTGATCGTTTCGTCTTTCGCGAGGTGTCGATACAGGAGGTCGGCGTCGTCGCGCGCGGAGTGAGTGAACATCGGTGGCCCGCTCACGTCGCCGATGGCGTAGATACCGTCGGCAGTCGTTTCGAAGCTGTCGTCGGTCTCGACGAATCCTCGCTCATCGAGCGACACGTCGACATCTTCGAGGCGGAGACCGTCCGTATTCGGCGTCCGCCCGGCGGCGAGCGCGACGTCTGAGACGGTGACGGCGCCGGCACCATCGGCATCGACTCGGATGCCGGAATCAGTCTCCGACAGTGCCGTCACGGGCGCGTCTGCCTGGACGGTGATTCCTTCGTCTTCGAAGGCGCTCTCGATAACCTCGCTCACCTCGGGGTCCTCGTTCGGGAGGAGGTGGTCACCGCGCTGGAAGACGGTGACATCAGCGCCGAATCGGCTGTACATCTGGGCATACTCGCAGCCGACGTACCCCCCGCCGATGACGGCAAGCGAATCGGGAACTGCGTCAAGCTCGAGCAAATCTGTACTGTCGTGGACCTCGACGGCGTCGAGACCGTCGATCGGCGGCTTCGCCGGGCGTGCCCCCGTATTGATAATGACCCGGTCGGCCGAGAGTGTCTGGTCGTCGACCTGGACTTCGTCTTGTGACGTGAAGACGCCGTGGCCTTCGATGAAATCGATGTTCTCGTTTTCCTCGACATTTTCATAGGCGCCCTCACGGATGCTCTCGACGATGTCGTCTTTGCGATCGAGAATCGCTTCCATGTCGGCCTCGATTGCGCTGTCGATGTCGATGCCGAACTCCTCGCTGCGGCGGGCGAGATTCGCGACCTCCGCGCTCCGGAGCATAGTCTTTGTTGGGATACACCCGCGATTGAGACACGTTCCACCGAGGAGATCCTCCTCGACAAGGGCCGTCTCCATGCCCGAATAGGCACACTTCATCGCGACGGGGAGGCCGGCCATCCCACCCCCGAGCACGAGCAGATCGTAGTCGTATCCGTTACTCATCGCTCTGGCTCCCGATCTGGATTGTATTGTGGTCTGCCGTTGCTTCTCGGGTGGTACATTGAACGAGAATCACTGTATTCTTGGATACGGTCATAATTCGGATAATGCTGGTGGGGATTACTCAACGCAGCAGCTCATCGTCGACGTGTCCCGCCGAAACGCCTGACAGGCCTGTTTGAACGCCTCGGAGAACGTCGGGAACGGGTGGACGGTGTCGATGATGTCATCGACGGTGAGGCTGAACTTCACCGCCAGCGTCGCTTCCATGATCATGTCAGCGGCACGGGGGCCGACCATGTGGACGCCGACGATCTCGTCAGTCTCGTGGTGTTTGACGACCTGGACGAGGCCATCTGTGTTCTTGACTGCCTTCGCCCGCGGGACATCCTCCATCTGGACGGTTCGGCACGAGCAGGTGCCGTGCTCGTCCATGTACTCCAGTTCGGTCGTGCCGACTGCGGCGACTTCGGGACTGGTGAAGACGACTGCCGGGACTGCGTCGTAGTCGATGCTGACGCCCTCGTCGCCGAAGGCGTTCTTGACGGCTTGATTGCCTTCCTTGGCGGCGACCGTCTCCAGTTCGGGTTCGCCGATCACGTCGCCCGCCGCGTAGATGTCGGGATTGGTCGTCTGGAAATGTTCGTCGACACGAATCGTCCCGTCGTCGTTTGTTTCGACCCCTACCGTTTCCAGGCCGATGCCCTCGCTGTTCGGCTGGATGCCGGTCGCGACGAACAGCGCGTCCCTTGTAACTGTCCGCTCGGTGCCGTCGACGACTGTTTCGACGGCGACGATTGACTGAACCGCTTCGGTTCCACCGTCGGCTGCTCGCCTGCGGACGCGCTGGAAGTCGTTGCCGGTCATTACCTCGATGCCGTCCTCCTCGAACGTGCGCTGCATCTCGCGACCCAGTTGGCTTTCCATGTCCGAGAGGACGTGGTCGGAGCGCTGGAGGATGGTCACGTCGACGCCGACGCGGTGGAGGATCTGGCCCCACTCCAGCGCGATGTATCCGCCACCAAGCATCACGATGCTCTCGGGGAGGTCGCGCTCCTCGAGGATGGTCTCGCTCGTGTAGTAGTCAACGCCGCCGAGGCCGTCGATGGGCGGCGCCCAGGGCGAACTTCCGGTCGCGACGAGCGCCTTCTGCCCAGTGATGCGCGCGCCCTCGTCAGCGCCGTCGACGACCTCGATAGTCGTGTCGCCGACCAGCTGGCCGTAGCCCTCGTAGATGTCGGTCTCGAAGTGCTCGGCGATATCGACGTAGTTCTCCTGCCGGAACCGTTCGACGAGTTCGTCGGTGCCGTCGAGTGCGTCGGCCCAGTCGACGGTCGGCTCCTCGGAGTATCGAACGGCGTCGAAGGGATTCTCCGACGCTGCAGCGCCGCTCTCGGCGACGGCGAGAAGATGCTTACTCGGGACACAGCCGACGTTCACGCAGGTCCCGCCAATCGGCAAGCCTGTGTTCACCATCGCAGTCGAGAGGTCCCGCCGGCTCGCTTCAGTGATCGCGGCGAACGCTGCGGCGCCACCGCCGAGAATCACGAGATCATAGTCGGAGGTGTGGGTCATCAGTGCCTATACTTTACGACGGGAAGTTCTTATGCTCCAGAGTCCGAAGCTATAGAGTAGGTTGGAGGCTACGAAGCTATGGCAGATACTACTTCACCGGCGCCAACGTGCGATGTTGAGGGGACGTGCTACTGTCCGCTCACAGGAGTTATCGACACGTTGAGCCGAAAATACGCGATGCAACTCGTTAGCATCATCGGCGCACATGACTCACTGCGGTTCGCGGAGATCGAAGACCACCTCCCGACAGCGAGCACGTCGACAATCTCGAAACGCCTGAACGAATTCGAGGAGGCAGGGCTCGTCTCACGGACGCAGTACAACGAAATCCCACCGCGTGTCGAATATGCGTTGACAGAGGATGGCGACGAGGTTCGAACACGACTGGAACCGTTACTCGAGTGGGCGACAGAAAATAGCGGAAATGCGTAAACCGAGCCATTCCAAAAGAGAAACCAATTCTCCACGGACTCCCCTCAAGTCTGGTTAGGCCTCTGGGGATTCGAGTACTGTGAGATTCTGGACTGGGAAGGGATTGCTTTCTCCGGCGAACTCGTCCTCAGGGACGTAATGCCAGAGGTGGCCGTTTACCTGGTAGAGAAACGACTCGCTGCCTTCTGCTTCTACTCTCACCCGCTTCCCGACATTATCGTCTTCTTCCCAGCCGATGACGGTCAACGGCTCGACGGGCCATTCAAAGAATTTGACCGAGTCACCAGGCTCCAACTCTTCAAAGGTCTCTATATCCCCCTGCTGTGGCTCTCGCGCGTCGAGAGTCGGATTATGCTCAATAGACATGGTCTCTGGGTGCGCCCCTACTCACTTAATACTGTCAGCAGTGGATTCCAGCCGCTAGAACGGAAGCACGCCTGGCGAATCTTCTCTCCGATTGCTCTTAGCCCATTGCCTCTTGGAACCGCTCACGCAGCGCGTCCTCGCGTTCTTCGAACTGCTCGACTTTCTCCTGCAGGTCGTCGCTGACCCGTTCGATGCTCGCCAGCGCTCGTTCGCCGGCCAATGAGGCCTGTGACCCGTCGTCACCGTCTGCCTCTAGCTGCTGCTCGTAGGCCTGCTCGACGCGCTCGATCGTGCTTTCCGGGTTGAACAGGATGTCGTTGGCAATCCGAACGTACTGATCGAGGGACGCCCCCTCTTTCCCCTGGAAGAAGTGGGTGAGCGCGTACGTCGCGCCGGAATGCAGCGTCCACATATCGATCTCGAAGGGGGACGCCGCATTGGCTTCTGCATCGCCGGCGGCACGCTTGGCCAGGTAGTCCGGGAAGCCCAGCAGGGTGTAGAACTCCGTGACGGTGAACGGGAGCTCCGAGAAGTCGAGGTCGATATCCTGGGCGTCTCGGATGAACTCGAAGAGGTCGGCGGCGACGAGTTCGACCTGTGCGAGGAGTTCCTCCCACCAGGTGCGGAAGTTCCTCCCGTCGCCGACGTGCTTGATAACCTCCTTGTCGGTGAGCGAGCGCATCGTGTTCGAGCAGTAGCCATCCTGGGCGAACCCCTCCACGTAGACGGCGTGCTCGCCGAAGAAGTCGTAGCCCGACGTGACGCCCATCGTAATCGGGTCCGACCGACCGGGCAGGCGCACCTCAAGGCCGTCGAACATCACGTCCATGTGGACCTCGCCGCCGCCCCGGTAGCGTCGAATCTCGCCGAACATCACCTCGCCCAGCGGCGTCCCGTCGATGGTCTCCTCCCGGAGGACCTCCTCCAGCGGCCCGTAGATGTCGACCGGGTTGATGATCGCGTAACTGTCTGTGGGAACGTGGAACAACGGGTCCGTCTCCGCGTCCTCATCTCGGGCCTGCTCCCGAGCTTGACTCGGCTCGACGAGCGCATTGAACCGCTCCGTCTCGACCCACTCGTCGGTGTACGGATTTTGGTACGCCACGGTCGTCTCGACGGCCTGCGGAAGATCGCGGACCGCCTCGGCGAATGTCACGGGGTCTGCATCCCCGTGACGCTCTCGGTACCACTCGGGCAGTTCGGTGTCGGTACGTCCATCGACGCCAGCGAAGATGGTTCTGGACTCTGGATCTTTCATCTCAGTCACCTCACTTCAGGAATCCTCGTCGACGGACGCCTGCATCGTCTCGCGCCCTGCGCCCCTCTCCCGGGCGCAACAACAACACCACGTTAACCAACACTGACCTCGATCGCCGGAACTAGTTGGTTAATCAGGTTTTGCTGATGGACGAGAAGTACCTTTCAAAAGGCGGTAGGATGGCCTTCTGACCGCGACTATTCCCGTTCTTCGAGGACGATCCGCCTTGCTTCAGCTACAAGCCCGTGGGCATCAACCATCGCTTCCGCATCAAGTGCGACTGCGGCTCCAATCCCGTCTTCGAGAACGAAATTCATCTCGATAACGTTCTCGAAGCACTGAACCAGGCACGTGAGCTGTCCGTGGTCTTCTGAGAAGGTGTTTTCGTAGATTGGTGCCGTTAACGACTCCATTCGGGATTCGTCGATTGCAGATTCGAGCTCATCTGTCGTATATTGCTCAGCGACGTCATCCCTGAGATGGACGATTTCGTACGTGCCTTCCTCGTATTTCACGATACTCCGGAGATTCCCGTCAGTTCGTTGTTCGAAGAAGTTCTCGAGCCGAGTGGCCATCCTTGTCGCCATATTAGCAACTCGTGTCTCTTTCATCATAGGTGTAGGGCAAAGAAATAACATCGCCGTATCGATTATTGTCCCTTCTGTCCTTCAATCTCTCCGCCTACGGCGCACCTGCTCAGGATTCGGTACCCACGGATGGGCGTCCCAGCAGTGAAGGGCGTGCTCTCGTGGCGTGTCGAACAGCGCCTCACACGACCCACACTCGTAGGCGGTCTCGGGCCAGCGTTCCGTGACGAACATCGCTGTCACCGTCGACCTGACTGGATCTGGTGCAGCCGACCGCTGAACGTAATCATAGCCGATCACTGTCCGTCGACGAAGCGCCGACTGCGCCAGCCGTTCGGGCCGGTCTGCTGGGAGATACACCCACCGGACGAACGCCTTCTCTGAGTCCTTCGCCGAGGGTTGAAGGATGAACCACCGGTCATGATCGTCGCGGAAGAGATACCGTTCTGCTCCCTGATTTTGGAGATAGAGCGGATCGCCGCGTCCGGCAATCACCCGCAGACCGATGGACCGGGAGATGGGTGAGAGGAGTCGCTCTTCCAGCGTGAGCGAGCGGGACTCTCCGGCCGAATCCTCGATCTCGAAATCGTCAAGCGTCGCTTCGTCAGTCATGATTCGCTGGGATTCGTCTCGTCTGTGTCTTTCCCATCTGTTCGCTCGTGCCGGTCGTTGTATCGCTCGAGTTCTCGGCCGATGCACTCCAGCGCCGTGACGGCGCGTTCGATGAGTTGGTATGTGGCCCGCGAGAGTCGGATGTTTTCCATTAGGTCTCCTCCTCTGGCTCGACGAGGTCGTTACTCTCAGCGACGAGTGCCTGAACGGCTGAAGCAGGATCGTTCTCGACCGGAAGCGTTCGATGGTCAAGCGGGGTGGGATACGCCCGATCCCCCTGCGCACAAAGTATGATCAACCACTCTTCGCTCCCTTCGGCGAGGACGACGTAGTGGTCGATCTCCCGACGTTGGAAGACTGTCCGATCTGTCCGGCTCACCGCACTCCAGTTTGCCGGCAGTGACGATGACGGCGTCCCACCATCTGGCGTGAGTACTCGGTACTCTTCGAATTCGGCGAGTGCCGCCTCGATATCCTTCCCGGTGAGGTGCCAGCAGTCGGCCGGGCCATCACACACCAACTGACTGACTACGTCGTTGCGGAACTGGATGTAGTGTTGCTGGGCGACGGTTTCGTTGTCGGTGTAATCGAGGAGGAGCGCACAGGCGAGCTGTGCCGGTCCGCTCCCAACGTAGCCCCAGTCGAATCCCGCCGGGCTATGCCGCACGAGACCGAGACTTCGATTGGGGGAGAGGCGTTCGTGTGCGGTGAGGTTCAGGACAACTGGCGTTCCGTCGACACGCATCCCGACGTACTCGACGCGGTCTGTACTCGCCTGACATCGCTCATCCGTATCCTGTACGACTGCTCGTGGGTCGGTAGTCGAATTCATCTCCATCGGTTGCATGCGGGCGTTCGGATTCCCCGCGCCCCTGCTGGGGGTCGAAAAACCACCACCGGCTATTAGTCCCTCAGCGTCGCTTCAAAATTAGAATTCAGACTATTATAGTCCAGACTACAACAATTCATCAGACAATCAATCGATAGAGGCAAGTCTATTCTTCGAAGAGACAGCGAGCGGCTGCATCGTCGCCAGTGAGGGTCTGCTGATCCTCGTCCGTATCAGCGAAGAGTGTTGACTGATCTCCCTCGGATGTTTGCTCAACTTCGGGTCGATCGTCGACGCCGAACTCACTCGCCTCGGGGTGATCAAGACGCGAATCCCGGTCACGATGATCCACGTCAGCGCCGAAGTCCTCAAGCGAGGTCTCAACGCTTGTTTCGGTTACTTCGAGTTGGCCATCGTCACGGAATGCGGTCTGTCGTTGAATCTCGATCTCTGGTCGATCGCTCATCTGGATTGAGCCTCCACCCACCGAGGCTCCGACAGACACCTCCGGGCGTTGGGTCAATCGTCTTGTGCGCGGATTTCGCTGGCCCGCTGTTCAAGCCGGCGGAGGATTTGGACCCGTTGCTGATTCGCGTTCTCGTAGGCGACGCAGGCTCGCAGCGTCTCCATATCGTTGATCGTCACGATACCAGCGTTGATGAGTCGCGTATTCGATGGCTCGAGCCGTTGTTCTGGCGAAAGCTCGCCTTCGTCTGTTGTTTGACCGTCTGGATTGCTCACTGATAATCGCCTCCGCCACTGCTGAGGCGACAAAAAACTCCCCTCGCCGTTACCCGTCTTCTTCCTCGGGTTGGATCTGGCGAGCGTCCTCCGCGAGATCGTGGATGTATTCTCTGAGGGTTTCCATGTCCTCGCGAGCGTCTTCGAGGGTCTTGCCTTTCGCTTTCGCGATTACCTCGTCCTGATCTCTGGTACCGGTTCCACGCTTGAGCTTTACGGTGAGGGAGACGCCGACGTCACTTCGTTCGACGTACTCCGTTCGTGTCGTCTGTTCGCTCGATTCAGCCGATTCGCCATCCGTACGAGATGGTTGGGTATGTTCTGACATGGATTTCTTTCGGTGATTGGTATTTAGATGGACGGTGCGGCCGGCTCGCCGGGTGTTTCGTGAAGGACTGCGTCGATCTCGGGCCCGGTGAGTCGCCAGCGTCCAGCAGACCCAGCACAGTCCAGTTGGCTCACGACCTCGGTTTTGAATGCCTGGTAGTGGTCGAGGGCGAACGCCTCGTCTCCCGTGTAGTCGAGGAGGAGTGCGAGCGCGAGTTGTGCCGGACCACTACCACCATATCCCCATTCGAATCCCGAGGGACTGTGATTCACCAGCGCGAGACTCCGTTCTGGTGTGAGCCGTTCTTGGCCGGGACGTTTCTCAACGATAGCCTGCCCGCTCTGCCGATACCCGACGTAGACGATGTCGCAGCCGCTCGCTGGGCGTGTCTGTTCAATCGAGTGTGTGTCGCTAGGTCTACTCATCGGTCTGTTCGGGAGCTACTCGTTCGAGCACCCCCGCACCGCTCAGGGGGTGAAAAACAGTCACAGGGACTGCTTGCCCCTACGCGAGATGGGAGATATCGGCTGGTTCCTCCACGTCGTCGAATTCACCACGCTCGACCGGCTCCCAATCCTCCCCAGGTGCTGGACTCCACCAGTCGACTTTGTAGGCCCCCGGTGCGCCGAGGATTTTCACCCGTGCCGATCCATCGGGTAGGTCACGACGGAACTTCTCGTCGACGTGAAGGTTCCACGTCGAGTCGGTGTCGAAGCACGCGAGCACAGCCTCCTCGTAGCCACGGTCTTCTCTGGATTCCCGGAGGATGACCTGCGTGTTGCAGTTCTTGCAGAACACTCCCTCGAAGGGAATGTGACTGAATATCTCGTGCCCGCAGACCGGACACCAGAGGAACTCGAACAGTGCTTCGCTGTGGCGGTCGATGACTTCCAGACTCATCTGTGGATCTGGCCCGCTTGAGACGGGCCACCCATCCCGGCCCACAAATAAACGTCATTCGCCGTGAGGGATGTCGATTGGTGCTGTACTGCTGGCAAAGGTTTATCAGACCACACTGTGTATGGTTTTGTATGTCCGCTCCCACGGCCGGAGAAGCCGGAGACGAAGCCGATAATGAGTCTCCTGAAGCTGTTTCTCCTGAGGAGGCACTTGAGATGCTGCCTGACGAAGACGAGTTTGAGGCCGAATTCTAACACTCGCCTTTATTACTCCTGTTTGCTTGCTGTTCGTATAGATGGGCCGACGATACGTCGTGTTCTTTGAGCCAGCTCTGACGAATCTTGATGCGATGGGGAATCATATGGCGACACGGCTGGAAAACCAAATCACGGATTTTCTTGATGCTTGGCGCCCTGAGGCCGCTTTTGCAAAACCGCTGCAGAGTGATTTATGGCAGTTCAAATGGTCTCCTAGAAATGGTAGCGGTGCGAGAGCGTTTTCTGGGTACTTTGCCGGTGACGAACACAACATCGCGCTTGTGCTGGTAACGTTCAAAAAGAATAACGAGGACAAGTTCAATCTCCAACAGAAGGCATTCAATTCTCGTGCAAAGTCATTAAATAGAACACTTGATAGTAAGTCTCCTTCAGATATCGGCACTTGGCTGGAAGACCAGCGGAACAATTCCGATAGAAAAGTTCTCGACGAAACCGATATTTAGCACGGTAAAGGCGGGGATGTCCCCTCAGCGCTCGGCGCCGTACACGATCCTTGAGGGCGCTTCGTACCCACAGTTCCGACACTCGAACCAGCGCTGGACCTTCGCACCGTCAGCCGATTTATCACCGACGACCACGTCACCGTCCAGACACTCCCGACAACTCATCTCGGGAGCAGGTTGGTCGCGGAGAACGTTCCTGAACGCGTTCGCGTCTTTCGTCTCGTACCCCCGCGACCACACTGGGTAGCCGTCGACGAGGATTGCGCCACGCCACTTGTAGCGGTACGAGTCCGGGGCTCGGTGTAGGACAGCCCGAGCGCCGGTCTCGGTATTCCGGTATGCGAGTGTGGGTGTGCGGCTCTCGCGCTTCCAATTTGTGATCCGGGACATCTGTTAGAAGTGGACGTCGGCGGGCACGATCCAGAGCTCCTCGCTCTCCTCCAGCACTCGATCCAGGTGGTCACGGTGACGGATACCGTTCCCATATTCGTTGTACAGGAATATCGTTGGCCCGTCGTAGGCACCGACCTGGTGGAACGCGTGCCGAGCGAGATCTTCGTCGCGCATGATCTCCTCGTTGGAGAGCTCCTCGATGGCCTCTTTCACCCGGTCGAGATTACGCTCGAATTCCTCCTTCGTCGCCTCCCAGCCACGCTCGAGCAGGTCTTCGCCGTCATCGGAGTCGACGGGGGCTGCCGTCGGCAACTCCCCCCATCGTGCCTTCCCCGCAACGGACGTGTCCTCCTCGTCGAAGGTCACATAGTAGTCGAAGACGGCGCCGGCATGTGGGTCCGCGCCGACCAGGCGATCGAACACCGTCTTTCCGGTGACCAGCGCGTCGTCGTGCGTCGATGCCTCTACCAGTGCGTAAATCACCATATGCATCTCGAACACCTCGAAACGCCGACGCATCGGGAGTGATTGCTCGCTCGCTCCTGCTGCGCCGGCACCCATCGCCGGTGCAATAACAAACACGGCTCTCATGAGAACTCATAACTGATGATTGGCATCTGAGGCTGTGTGAATGGCTGAACGTAGTATGAGTGGCTTGAGCTATATTGGGTGTGTGATTGATTAGAACAGAAGGGAACTTTTACGGCTGAATGTGTTTGGAATGAAATGAGGATCGCAACCAAATCGGACTTCTCCTCAACACAGTACTGCTGTTTTCGATTCTAAGTAGTTCCAAATACAAAACCAGATACCTGAAAGCAGTCGATCCTACGCGATTTCACCCGGAACGCGTCACGAGTCGGTCAGAAGTTGCCGAAGCACGTAGTGCAGGATACCGCCGTGTTCAACATATCGCACACCGGCGGGCGTCCCGACCTGGGCCGTCACCGGGAACTCGACCGACGACCCGTCCGACCGCTCCGCAGTCACCGTCAACTCGGCCATCGGCTCCAGCCCGTCGTCCAACCCGTAGATAGCGAAGACTTCTGACCCGTCTAGTCCGAGCGCTTCACACGAGTCGCCGTCCTGGAACTGCAACGGCAGCACGCCCATCCCGACGAGATTGTCCCGGTAGATGCGCTCGTAGCTCTCGGCGATGGTTGCGCGAACGCCGAGGAGGTCGGTTCCCTTCGCCGCCCAGTCACGACTCGAGCCGGTTCCGAACTCCTCGCCCGCCATCACGACGAGGGGCGTCCCCTCCTCGTGGTAGCGCTGGCTGGCCTCGAACACGGTCGTCTGCTCGTCCGTCGGCTGGTGAATCGTGTAGCCGCCTTCGACGTCGTCGAGCATCTGGTTCTCGATGCGGACGTTGGCGAACGTCCCCCGCATCATCACCTCGTGGTTGCCCCGGCGGGCACCGTACGTGTTGAACTCGTGAGGCTCGACACCGTGGTCCATCAGCCACTGCCCGGCGGGGAGGTCCGAGCCGAACGGTCCTGCGGGGCTGATGTGGTCGGTCGTCACCGTATCACCCAGTGTCAACAGACACCGTGCATCCTCGACGTTGGAGACGCTAGGTTTCTCCAGTGGGAAGTCCTTGAAAAACGGCGGTTCCCGGATGTACGTCGAGTCCTCGTCCCACTCGTAGACCTCGCCAGTCGGCGCATCCAACGCCTCCCATCGTTCGTCGCCCTCGAACACGGAGGCGTACTTCTCCTCGAACATCGACGGGTCGACGAAGTCGTGGACGGCTTCGTGGATCTCGTCGCTGTCCGGCCAGAGGTCCGACAGATAGACCGGGTTGCCGTCCTCGTCGTACCCCAGCGGGTCGTGCTCCAGATCGATGTCCATCCGACCGGCCAGCCCGTATGCCACCACCAGCGGTGGGCTGGCGAGGTAGTTCGCCCGCACTTTTGGATGGATGCGTGCCTCGAAGTTCCGATTCCCGGAGAGTACGCTCGTCGTCCAGAGGTCGTGTTCGTCGATCGCGGTCTCAATCGGTTCGGGGAGTGGCCCTGCGTTTCCGATGCAGGTCGTACAGCCGTAGCCCACGACGTTGTAACCCAGGTCTTCGAGGTACGGCAAGAGTCCCGATGCTTCGAGGTACTGGGTGACGACGCGGCTGCCGGGTGCGAGGCTGGTCTTGACGTAGTCCGGGACGTCGAGGCCGCGCTCGACGGCGTTCTTCGCCAGGAGCCCGGCTGCCAGCATCACGGACGGATTTGACGTGTTCGTACAGCTGGTGATGGCGCTAACGACGACGCTCCCGTGCCCGATCTCGATTTCGTTGCCGTCGAGGTTCACTGTAGCGCGCTTCGTGAGGGGTCCCAGATTCTGTTTTTCAGTGTCGCCCGCTTGTTGAACGCCGCCGTCAGTTCGTTCGGCGTCGGTTGGTTCTCCGGTCAACTCGGCCTGGGTGTTGCCGCCCTCTCCGAGCCACCGGGCCAGCGCCTCCTCATCGATTTCATCGAGGGCTTCTTCGAACTCGCCGTGGAGTAACTCCCGGAAGTGGCCCCGCATGTCACCCATCTCGACGCGGGACTGGGGCTTCTTGGGGCCGGCGAGGCTTGGAGTGACTGTCGAGAGGTCCAGTTCGACTGTCTCGGTGTATTCGGGATTCTGCTCGCCGAACAACCCCTGGGCGTCCAGGTAGTTCCGGACGAGTTCGATGTGTTTCTCGTCGCGGCCCGTCAGTTCGAGGTAGTCGAGGGTGGCCTCGTCGACGGGGAACATGCTGATGGTCGAGCCCTGCTCGGGGGCCATATTGGCGATGGTCGCCCGGTCAGGGACGGTCAGCGTCTCCACGGCGGGGCCGTAGAACTCGACGAATCGGTCGACGACGCCGACGTCCCGGAGCAGTTCGGTGACGTGCAGTACGAGGTCGGTCGCTGTCGCACCCTCGGGGAGTTCACCCGTAAGTTTGACGCCGACGACTTCGGGGAGGTTCATCGTGATGGGCTGGCCGAGCATCGCGGCTTCGGCCTCGATGCCACCGACGCCCCAGCCGACGACGCCGATGCCGCCGATCATCGGCGTGTGACTGTCCGTGCCGACGAGCGTGTCCGGAAGCAGCCAGTTCTCGCCGTTCTGCTCGCGTTCGTGGACGACCTGCCCGAGATACTCTAGGTTCACCTGGTGAACAATTCCCGTTCCAGGTGGGACGACGCTGAAGTCGTCGAAGGCGTTTTGCGCCCACTTCAGTGCCCGGTACCGTTCGCTGTTGCGCTCGTACTCCAGTTCGACGTTCTTCTCGTAGGCGTCCTCGCTACCGAAGTAGTCCACTTGGACGCTGTGGTCGATCACGAGGTCGATGGGCACCTCGGGTTCGACGAGAGTTGGGTCGCGGTCCTTGCGGTCGACGGCCGACCGGAGCGCCGCGAGGTCTACGACGGCAGGGACGCCTGTGAGGTCCTGGAGGATGACCCGGGACGGCTGGAACGGAATGTCGGCGTCGGAAACGTCCGGTTGCCAGCCAGCGAGGTCACGGATGTCGTCCTCGGTAATGTCCTCCCCATCGGCGTTTCGGAGGACGGATTCGAGCATGACACGGATGCTAACCGGGAGTTTATCAAGTTCACAGAGGCCTTCCTCTTCGAGGACGGTGAGGTCGGCCATCTTGTAGGTCGTTCCATCGGCTTCGAACTCGCGGATCGCATTGAAGGGGTTCATTATTGTGGAATACTTCAAACGGAGTAACGGTTATTCTTGTCCCCGTTCTCGGGAGACGGGATTCGAGCAGTTGGACCTGCCCGAAGGGGTTCAGAGAGCTCGTTGCTCTCGCGTTCGACGAGTGGTACAGTTCTGCATAAGGTGGCACTGCCTTCCTCGCTAGTGTTCATGGGTTCAGGCACCCGTTTCTTGGCCAGTCTTACTGTCCATGCGTTCAGGCGCGATTCGTGACAACCGCATCGCGTTCCCGGTGACGCCGAGGCTCATCCCCATGTCGCCGACGATGACCGCGACCGCGACGCTCACCAGTCCCAGCGGGACGCCGAGTGCAAGCAGGGCCTTCACGCCGAGGCTCGACCAGATGTTCTGGCGGATCACGCCGTTCGCCGTGTGCGACAGCCCGTAGAGATACGGCAGCTTGCTGATGTCGTCGCCCATCAGCGCGATGTCGGCGGTCTCGATTGCGGTGTCCGTTCCGGCCGCGCCCATCGCGATGCCGACCTCAGCGGTCGCCAGCGCGGGCGCGTCGTTGATGCCGTCGCCGACCATCGCCACGTCGCCGTACTCCGCCTGTAACGCCTCCACGGCATCGACCTTCTCGTCGGGCAATAGTTCTGCGCGATACTCGTCGACGCCGACCTGTTCGGCGATCGCACGGGCCGTCCCCTCGTTGTCGCCGGTCAGCATCACGACGTGCGCGACGCCGAGTTCGTGCAGCCGTGCGACCGCCCGTTCGGCGGCCGGCCGCACCTCGTCGGCAATGGCGATAATGCCGATCAATTCGGTATCCGTGCCGACGAGGACGACCGTCTTCCCCTCATTCTCGAACCGCGAGATCGCGCCGTCCTCGAGGTCGGCACAGTCCTCGCGTTCGCACTGCTCGTGGGCCACTTCGGCGACTGCGCCGCCGTCGGCACGGAGGTGGGCGTGCGACAGGTCGAAACCCAACTCCTCGAAGAGGGCGGGCTTGCCTGCATAGTACGTCTCGCCGTCGATGTCTGCGCTGATCCCCTTTCCGGTGATGCTCTCGAATTTCTCGATACTCGGCACGTCATCGCCGGCATCCTTTTCGGCGCGTTCGAGTATCGCCTCGGCGATTGGGTGTTCGCTTCGCTGCTCGAGTGCAGCCGCGTGCTGGAGTACCGTCTCGTCGTTCGTACCGCCAAGCGCTACGACGTCCGTGACCGCGAGTTCGCCCTTGGTGAGGGTACCAGTCTTGTCGAGGGCGATGGCGTCCACCTCGCCCATCGCTTCGAGGTGGTTGCCGCCTTTGATGAGGACACCGTTCTTCGCGGCACTGGTGATCCCCGACACCACGGAGACTGGGGTCGAGATGACAAACGCACACGGGCAGGCGATCACCAGCAGAGTAAGCCCCCGAATGAACCACGCCTGCCAGTCGCCCGCGAAGGTGAACCCGTAACCGGCTAGGTCCACCGACACCGGATCAGCGATAACCAGCGGCGGGATAGCGGCGGTCAGGATTGCCAGCACGACGACGAGGGGTGTGTAGTAGCCGGCGAACTGGTCGACGAACTGCTCGGACTCGGTCTTCTTCGCCTGTGCGCCCTGCACCATCTCGATGATCTGCGAGAGCGTCGACTCCGAGGCGGCCGAAGTGGCCTCGAACTCGAGGTATCCTTCCTCGTTGATGCTGCCCGCGTACACTTCGTCGCCGGCAGCCTTGTCGACGGGGACGCTCTCGCCCGTGATCGGCGACTGGTCGACTGCACTCTCGCCTTCGATGACCGTCCCGTCGAGCGGAATCTTGTCACCGGGGCGAACAACCACGGTCTCGCCCACCTCCACCTCCTCGGCGGGCACCGTGACTTCCTCACCATCGCGAAGGACGGTCGCCTCGTCGGGCGAGAGTTCCATCAGCTCGCGCAGGGAGTCCCGTGCCCTGTCCATCGCATAGTCCTCGAGCAGCTCGGCGATGCTGAATAGGACGGCCAGCGTCGCCGCCTCGACGAAGTAGCCGATACCGGTCGCGGCGATGATGGCCGTCCCCATTAGCAGGTCGATGTCCAGACTCCGGTTCTTCGCGGAGTAGTACCCGCTACGGACGACCGGGATGCCACTGGCCGCGACGGCGCCGAGGAACAGGACATCTGCGATGTGGAGCGGGTACTCGAGGACACTTGCGATGGCGATGTTCTGTCCTGCGAGGAAGAACTCGAAGAGGAGCCCGACGGTGAGGAACGCCGCGCCGAGCCACGTCTTCTTCGCGCGAGGACTCGTCCAGACCTCCGATGGTGGTGCGATGTCGACGCCATCGGCCGCCTGGTTGTCCTCATCATCGCCCTCGGCGTCCGAGCCCCCGACGACCTCGTAGCCGGCGCCTTCAATCGCCTTGACGACGTCGGCTTCGCTAGTCCGATCAGGGTCGTACGTGACGTTGGCTGTGCCGGTGGTCGGCTGGAGCGTGACGTCAGTAATGCCGTCGACACGCTGGAGGCTCTTGTTCACCTTTTGGGCGCAAGAGGGACAGTCCATCTCGGGAACGGCGAGGCGGGCGGTCAGCTCACGTCGCTGTCCGCCGCCGCTCGTTCCTCCTGCTGCGTCCGGATTCTCTGTCATCACGTCACGGTAGGAGCGGGAGTTCGATATGTCTTTGTTGGAATATTCCAACTACGGCCCTCAGTGGGATGCCAGCCGTTCTTCCGCTACCCGCTCGCCGGCGACATGTTGCTTCGCCAAATGTTCTTCCGCCCGACGGAGTCGGTAGGTGAGTGTTGACCGTGGCACGTCGAGATGCTCTGCGAGTTCTCCAACATCGACCTCGCGGGGTGATTCGTAGTAGCCGTGTTCGACGGCGGCCTGGAGAGCAGCCTCTTGGGCTGGAGGCAATCCACTTGGTGTTCCGTCGCTTCCCCTAGCTGATGTTGTGTCCGCTGTGCGGAGCATCTCCATCTGGGCGCACTCCCCGACGGCGACTTTGAGAGCGTCGAAGAACGCCGCCACGTCGCCATCGCCGGAGTGGATGAGTCGCCACGTGTAGTGGCGGCCCTCGTGACGAGTCTCGAACAGCACGCCGTCGCCGAGGTGGTCGCGAGCGATGTGGGGGACTGAGGCGCAGGTCGGAGTGCGCTCCCAATCTGAGTAGAGGATGAGCGCGTTGTCCGTGCGGTCGAGGACGCGGGTGGTCTGTGTGGCGTTGCAGTCCTCGGTGGCGAGACAGTCAGCGTAGTAGTCGCCGTTGAGAAAGGCGTCCTCGATGGCGTTGAGCGCCTCAGGCGTACCGGTGGCATGGGCGACCCGCCAGAGACGCTCGGCAGTGGCGTGCAGCGAGAGCGAGCGAACGCGAGCGTCGGGGTGGTCGGCGAGGGCGTCCGCCACCCTGTTGCAGCCGGGCTCGTATTCGAGAGCGAAGACGAGTTCGCGCATACCCCGTCTAAGGCCTGCTACGACATAACCCATGGCCTGCAGCGTTATCGACCAGTAGATCTCAGATTACGTCGTCAGGGTCGTGAACTTCCTGCATTCGCTGTGCTTCGGCCGCGTATTGCTCCTGGAGGTCGGGGTCATCGACCATGCCAAGATTGCCGGGTTCAGCATCGACTGCTGCTGTCGTATCTCGGACGTCGGTGAAGGACGTGAGTGCGCGTTCCTTCCGATAGTACTGTTCTCCATCGGGTGTTGCGTAGGTGAGGATGATCAGGTTCTGCTCGTCATCGGAGTACGTCCGTTCGACAAGCCAAACACGAACGTCATCTTCAGACTGATTTGACATACTTAGACATCCCCCGATATCCACTAAGGGATTGGTGTTACGGCTTGCCGAGACTCGCTGTCTCGAAGGGTGATTCTCCGGTCGGAATGAGCAGCTCCTGTCGGTCTCCGACTCGCTCGGCCAGCTTCCGTTTCAGATACTGTCTCGCCGTCGACGGCGTGAAGACGCCCTTGTCGAGCATATCGCCGATGACGTCTTTGAGGGCCGCGAACTGGCCCTGCAGGTGGCCGTCGCCGACCGGCTCGCCGTCGTACCAACGCACCGTCGCGAGCGCACCGTTCCCGACCGTCTCTCCCTGTTCGACTGTCTCCGAATCGTACTGCAGGCCGAACCACAGCGTCCGATAGGCGGTCACCTCGAACGTCGTCGACACCACGAAGAACGCCTCGTGGTGGAGATAGTCGAGATGGTCCGCGACGATCTCGTCGAGCGTGAGCCCGGTGGCGCGGGGCTTCAGCTCCACGACCGTCGACGGCCGATCTTCGCCAGCGAGGTAGCCGTCGACCGCATCTGTCTCGAGGCCATCGGCTAACTCCGCCAGCAGCTGTTTCGCCCACTTGGAGTCGGTGTCTTCGCCACCGAACGGTGTTTCGGCCGATATTCGGTGTTTGAGCTTGAGATTCGCAGCACCCCAATGAGAGTAGTGGAGCGTGTACTGTCCGTCTGTCCGTTCGTACGCAACGAGTGCGCGGTGACCCATCGAGCAATCACCTCACGGGGCGACCGCGACTGGATCGCCCCGCACCCCTCCCGGGGGACGAACAAAGCTACTCGTCGATCGGGTCGGGTGAACTGAGGTCCGCGTGGAGGACTTCGCCGTCGCGAACGACGTACCGCTTGGCCAGGACTGGGAAGCGGCACTTGGTAAATCCGGCTGTCTGGATGTCGAATTCTTCGTTCGGTTCGAGATACTCCGCGAGCGACCGGAGGAACTCGTGGGTGACGATGCCACCGTCGTAGTCAGGAAGTCCGTTCTCACGAGCCTCGTACACTTCGAAGCTGTCGTAGCCCCAGATGATCAGTTCGCCGTCGTCGTCCACCTCCCAGTTGAGCGTCCCGAAGCAGTGGTTCTCACAGAGTTCGCGGACTGCCTGTGGGTCTGTTACGAGCGCGCCGGTCGATGTCGTTGCGGCTTGGAGTATTGCCATGGATTGTTCTCGGGAGCTGTCTCGCGCCCCCGCACCCCTTCAGGGGGCGAACAACCGTTCACGCTGTGACGGCCACAGGACGCTGAGCTGCCGACGCGTCGAGCTGTCAGGATTCTCTGTTGACGTCACCGTCCCCTGTCGTATTCGGTTGGGTGAGAACATCCACCTGCTCGAGGAGCGTCGTCGCGGTGCTAATTCGCTCTCGATCAGCGGGCCCCAATTGGTCGGCGTCGATACTGGAGAGGCTGCTAAGCGCGCGGTGGAGTCGATAGCCAGGGGTGTCTCGTGGGTCCATGTGTGCGCCTCCGCCAATTCTCGGCGCCGAAAAACACCGGCGGGCAGTCAGCAGGTGTGGTATCGTCGGGTGGTCGCGAGCTGGCTTCTGTTAACCAACAACTCCGAGCCGACACCAGGATTGTTGGTTAATTTGACGTTGTCTTTACTGACCGGCTTCGGGTTCGGGCCCGTAGCGTGGCGTGCCGCACCGCTGACAGCCCCACATTGGCTGCCCGGTCCACTCGTCATCGGGGACCGCCTCGAATTCGCGAAAACGATGCTTAGTCTCCCGACCACACTCCCGACACTCGAGGTGAATTCTGTTTGGGCGCTCGCGTCGTGACTGTTCGGTATCAGTTTTGTCAACGGATTCCTGGAGCGAAATCGCTGGCACCAGCCAGAGGTCGTCGTCTGCGTCCTCACGGAGGCTTACAAGACGATCTTCGGAGCGAACCCCACTCCCGGTTTCCTCATAGAGAAACGTCGTGTGCTCGCCGTCGTGACGGGGCTGCGTCGTCTCTGTCCACGCCGTCCGCTCACGAGCAGCCGCGAGCAGCTGATTACCACATTCAGACGTGACTCGTGTCGCCGAGGGGAGCGAGGGCCACTGATCGACAAGCTGTGGGGCCGGTTCCTCGTCGAGATCGTAGATTAGCTTGCAGTCATCGACTACTGGGTCATCATCTCCCTTCGCGAGGAGGGTGGCCGCAGCAGATCCCTTCGCGACGGCGCCGTAGAACGTCGACGCCTCAACGACTATGTGGATGATATGGAGGAGAGTCTGTTCATCAGTCGATGTGTCCTGATCGTCGGCTGCTTCGAGATGGTTGGTGAGACAGAACCGGCACTTCGACTGGCCAGCGGGGATCGACGCTCCACAGGAATCGCACTCGGTCTCACCTTCTGTCGGGTCGTCTGGATAGCCCGCGTCGACGCCACCAGAGCGTTGCCGCCGGGGCTCGCCACTACTACTGGCGAGTTGATCGTCGGGAACGTGGGTCGCTTCGCCGAGCGGTCGGAGGACTTCGTAGTCGGCGTACTGGTCGGTCATAGGGTGATCTGGCCGTATCATGCTTCGTCTTCGGATTTAAACAATGGCTCTCACATCAATCAGACAACAAAATACAACCGAAAATCAGCAGTGTGGGCGTTAGACAGCCAGTTCGTCCAGCGCGTCGCGGTGGGTTCGCACGGTGACCACCGAGACGTTCGCAACGTCGGCGACGTCCGACTGGGTAAGCCACCGTCCGTCTTCGCGCCCGGCCTTGTACAGACAGGCTGCGGCGAATCCGGATGGTCGAACCCCCGTGGTTGCTCCGGTCGATTCGGATGCTTCCGCCAGCTGCCGAGCCCGCTGCCGGATCTGATCGGAGACGTCAAGCTCCGAGGCCAACCGCGGAACGAACGCACTGGGCGTCACGGGTTGGGCCGGCAGGCCAAGTTCCGTATTCAGCGTCGTGTATGCGTTCGTCACCCGCGATTGCTCGACGCGCGCCGACTCGGTGATGTCGTTGAGCGTTCGCGGCCGCCCGTTACACCGACACGCTCCGTAGACACTCGCGGCGGCCATCGCCTCGATTGAGCGGCCCTGCAGGAGGTCCTCGTTCTGGGCACTCCGGAAGAGCTGGCAGGCCTGGTCACGGATCGTCTCGGATAGTTCGAGCGTACTACTGATCCGGCGGACTTCACTGAGTCCGTGTGCAAGGTTGCGTTCGGCTTTCGACTGAAACCGCCCACGCGTCTGTTCACGGCGCATCCGGAACAGCCGGCGTCGCTTCTGCTCGGAGAGGCTGTTCCCGTTTGCATCGGTCCCGTGGCCGATCTCCGTCGACAACCCACGATCGTGCCGCGCTGCCGTCAACGGAGCGCCTGTGCGCTCGCGCTCATCTTCGTCGAACGCTCGCCACTCTGGCCCGTGGTCGATCCGCTGGTCATCGATGACGAGCCCACACTCCTCGCAGATGGTTTCGACTGCGTTGGTAGTGACCCGCCCGTCGCATTCGGGGCACTGGTTAGGGTTCGACTCCGTCTGACCGTCCTCGTCGAAGCTCGTTTCGTAGATGTCTCTGATTGCCATGGATACTCACGAGGGGACTCACGTGGATCGCGTCTCTCGGAGTGCCCCTCACCTATCAGGGGGCACATACACACCACACGGGACAGCGCTGACACTGATGGGCTGCGGTGGCGAAAGCCCGGCCGCGAAACGGCGCGTGAGCGCCGTGAGCAGCCCGGACCGTGGAGGTGGTGGGAGGTGGCGGTGACCGCGTACACACCAGCAAAAAAGGGGTGCGCCGACCGGCTATTCCCACCACCGACCGCGCTCAGGGAACATAATGGTGCTCCACCCAGTGACAGCCAGTGAGACGCGCCCCTCGTACCAGTTCCGGGCTACCTTGTGAATACGCACCTGCTCGCCCTCTTCAATCCACGGCGCATCTGATTTCTCCCAGATCGTCACCTTCGTTTTTCCACTGTCGTCTGCGATCAGCCCGACTTGAGCGATGGCCGGCGAGTCCGCATCCCAGAGTACTTCCACTCGACCCTCGATGCTCACCTCTTTGCGATTGACGTCCTCGAGCTTCCCAATGGGGATCACCGTCCCAGGCGCCGTCTGCAACTCCTCGAACACCCCGACGACTGCACTCGTTAGGTCTTTCCCACCGACGACGGCTTCACCCAACCGCCGGCCAATCGCTGCTCGCGACCAGCCATCCAGCTTCTCCGCCAGTCGCATCGACTGCTTGTTCACCGCCGCCAACTGCTCCTGCGTGAGCTCTGCACGAGGATCGTCTCGCTCCGGGTCAGCCATCGGATTCACGCTCGCTGCCCGCTTCTGGAACTTCACACGCCGCTCAGCGCTTCGCTTCGCTGCGATGTCTCGCGTCCGCTTCGCACGCCCCTCCTGCTGACTGAGTTCTGCCTGGGCACTGATGTGTTCCAACTCGGCCTCTCGTGCCTTGATGCGCTCTTCCTGTTCGAGGGTCTTCCCGAACATGTGATCCGGGCCTTCCTCGACGCGCGCGTCTGGGTGGTTGGAATCGACTTTGGCCTGGACTTCCATGTCGACCGTCGCCCGGAACTCCGGGGTCTCGTCGACGACTTCGAAGCCGTCCTCGTCGATCTCGACGTCATCGTGTTTCTCGAAAGCCTGTTCATCGACCGAAACCTCATTACCGAAGACGTTCTTACTCGACATTGGAGTTCAGCTCCTGAAGGCGCTCACGCGCCCGACACCGCGATGCTACAACATCGCGGATTTCCTCGACGACAACGACCGACAGAACCATCTGCGCGCTCTCGCTCGCGCCTTCGCGAGCGCCCTGTGGGCGCGAGCGAGAGCGCGCCCGAGGCGGACGATCATCCAGCACCGCGCGCCGACCCGCCCGGAGCGAGCGGCCAGCGGGATATGCCCGCTCGTGTCCGGCCCGATGTGCGGGTCCGTGTCCAGGGCGACTGTCGCCGAGAACGCGCGCCGCGGTGTGGCGCGCGACAGCGCAGGCGGCACCAAGCGCTGGAACGCGTAAGCCCGCAAGGGGCGCAACCGACGGGGATACCCGCTGGCGCCGAGGGCACATCCATTTTAGCCCGGAACGGGCGCGGGCGGTGCGGAGAGCGCCCGCACGCCCGGAATGGTCGGTCGCGAGCGACGCGGAGGGCGGAACGCGGCGAGCGGGGCGGGCCATAACGGACACACCTGTCTAGCCGGCCGCGACACTCGGCGATCCAGCTACCGTCCTGGTGGACTCAGAAAGGGCGAGGCCGCCTCGGCCGTCCCCCGACCCCGCAAGCACCGCAGGCACGAGGCGCGCAGCGGTGGTCGCGGGATGCCGAGCGGCCGAGGGCTTTCAGAAACTGTATTTCAATCGTCGTGCTGCGCGTTCAATTCTGTCAGGAACTGGCCGGCTGCTGTCCCGATACGAACACCGTCGACGTTACGCATCTCGAGGTCATGCGTGGCAGTCCGAAAGGGGTGGTGGTCGACGAGGACGCGGTGAACGACGGTGCGGATGGGATCGGTCCCGTACCTGTCGACGACAGTCGCTATCATCTCGTCGAGATGTGCATCCCGGTGCTCCGTCCGGGGATGCTGTGCGCGCTCGAGGATGAGTTCGACCACGTCATCAACTGATGCGTGCTCGGGATTCGTCGTTCGTTCACGAACGTCGTAGAGAGCGTCGTTATCGGGCATTTCTGTTCACTTCGAAGGATCCTCCACAGTGTTAGGTCCCCTCGAGCAACGAGCGAGCTCGCTGCACGTAACTGTTCGCGCCCCAGCTACGGGCGTCACTGATCGCATCGAGGAGCAACCGTGCATCAGCAGCTGATAGGTGTTCAGTTCGAACGAGAATTGAGAGTAGCGTCGGTGTCGTGACGAGTCGGGTATCAGCGAGTGAGGCGTGGATCAAGCCAAGTTGGTTGAACTCGTCACAGAGGAAGAGCGCAGCATTGAGATTATTCGCGAGCGTGACCGCCGCGTTTTCACCGTCATCGAGGGGGAACTCGGCATCGAGGTCCACCGACTGTGTCGTGAATGACTCCGTTTGGTCGAGGACGGCGGACGCGGCGTGTCCATGGACGTCATCGTAGGAGGCGATCTCTTGGAGTTCATCGATGACCGCTGTTGGGACGACGACCTCGTACCGGGAGAGACAGAGTGCGAGTGGATCGGGGCCGTCGTCAGTAACGATGGCGAGACTCACGAGGGCGGAGGCGTCTGCGATAAGCCGCGACATCTATGCGTCGGCGACCTCGTCGATGAAGTCCTCGTCCAACTGCTGTTTCAACACGCGGAGGTTTGCCGCCTCCTCGGCGCCGACGAGCGCTTTGAGTTGCTCGAAGGTGATCTCATCGTCGTAATAGGCGGCGGCGATCTCTTGGGTGAGTGCGTCGTCGTGAGCGGCGTCTTGGAGGTACTCCCGAAGTGCAGTCACGAGAACGTCGGTCCGGTCTTCCCCGAGGACTGCGGCCAGTGCGTCGGCCCGGTCGATGAGCCGATCGGGGGCCCGGAACTGCACGCGCTTCTTATCGGTGCTCATAATGTGTACATTGTGAGCCAACGCACTTAGCCGTTTTCGTGTGTACGATGTGAGCCTCACTCGGCCAAGCGTCACTCGGCCACGAGGTGCTCCGTGAGGTCACGCGTCCAGTACGTCGCGAGCCCACCAGGGCTACAGCGAGCACACAGTTGGAGCGGCCCCTCGAGATGGCCGAGTTCGGCGCGGAACCGGGTAAGTGCCGCGAGGGCGTCGACGACCAGTCCGCACCCGTCGCAGGCGTGGTGGTCGCACTCGTCGGGATCCGACCCCGTCTGGGTGGCGCAGTCGACACAGATTGGGTGCGTCACCCGTTCGTCTTTCCCCCACGTATGCGCCTCGCCCATCTCTGCACCGGGCGGTGAATCGCAGAACGCACACCCAGAAAGCGTCTGTTGCATCAGTTGTCCTCCGCGTCGACGTCGGTGGCGGCCTGCCAGCCACGATGGAACACGGCGAGCTGGGTGATCGACTCGAAGGGCTTGCCACTGGGCTCGTGGACGAGCACGCGCTGGTCAGGGATCGGCGTCACCACATCGTCCTCGACGAGTTCGCCAACGAGACGACGGGCAGTCGTCTCATCGATGTCCGCCGTCGCGACCCGGGACGCATCCCGGTCCTGTGCAACGAGTTCGGTTTCGAGCCGGTCGTAGTCGCCTGTCGTGTCGTCGATGATATCTGGTTCCGTCATGGAAGCTCATGTTCTGCACGCGCTTCGAGCGCGCCTCACGCCTCCTGGCGCCGATAGACACACCTGCGGTGCGGACTCGATGTCCTACGTCAGCGATCTGCCTCCAGCTAGCCTCGTTCCTGGCCGGAAGGGAGCATGACGCTACCCCAACACCTACTGTGAGCCACCCCTTGCTGTCGGTCCCCGTCGGTCTGTTAGAGGGCGATCACGAGCCCGGTCACGAGTGTTACGAGTCCGAGTGCCAGCCACGTCGTCCGCGCTGCGAGACGCCGCCAGAACCGTCTCCCCAGCTGGCGGAGTTGATCACGGAGCGCTGCCCGCCGTTCCGTTTCGAGGACCGCAACTTCGTCGTAGTAGTCACGGCGATCTGCGGGAAGCGTCCGGAGTGTCGTCTGGCACTCGCTGCAGGTGTATTCGAACTCTGCCCGGACGTGCTGCCGGCGAAATTCTTGTTCGCCGCCCTCGTCGTAGCCTGTGACCTCGTACACGAGGAGTTTCGAGACGAAGCGACGAGCCCCGCATTCCGGACAGTGGTCCATCCTGAGCGTTGGCGTTCCACCCTCGCTGCTTGCATCGTCTGGCCATGATGGCTGCGAATCCGTGTCCTCGGTATCTCTGGGTGGACTCGTTTGGTTCTCTGACGGCGATGCACTCGCTGCCTCGGAGTTACTGAACGTAGACATGGATTCACCTGTGACTGCACTCAGCTGACACCAGACTGGACACCACGACGGCTCTCGTGGTGGTGCCCATCGTGCTGAGCGCCGTCACCCTTGGTCGGCGCGATAAACACCACTGCGGGGGCAGTCGCTTATTCGTTCCACAGTGCTCTGATCCGCTCTTCGACCTCGTCGAGGACGAGTCGCAGGACATCACGATGATCGGTCGGCCAAGAGTCATCATCACCGGGCGTCGGGGAGGTAGGCGGGGGATGGAAGTGGTCGCGCGTATTGTGGGGGTTCGGATGCCGATCCCATCGGCATTCCCAGGTGTGCTCCGAATGTATCTCTCGATAGTGGATTGTGAAGTCGTCGTTCGTGTACCAGCGGACAGTCAGGGTTGCTTCGTCGACGTGCGCTGGGTAGTGTGACGATGCAAAGACGACCTGAAGCTCGAGATGGCCGCTTGCATCCGTGATGGCCGCGTGGGAGACTTGTCCGGTGGCTTGGAGCCGTGTCTGAAGGAACTCGAGGATGGGACGATCGATGGGGGCAGGGCTCCCGCCATCGCCTGTCGGTGGCATCATTGAGCGGGCTACCCGGACGCCTGTTCGCGCTCGCCACCCGTGCGTTGCTGGCGCGCGCGTTCGTAGCGGTCACGCTCCTCGCGGGCGGTCGCCCAGTCGGCGAGGTCGCTGTACACGTCGTCGATGGTCCGCTCGTCGCTGGCCTCCGCGGCGTCGACGGCGTCGACTGCGGCCGGTGACGCGGCGTCGTACGTCGCTTCATACTCGGTGATGCGCGTCGTCAGCTCACGAACGCGATCCTGCAGGTCCTCGACGGAGTGGTCGGCTGCGAGCTGGTTGATGCGTCGCCACTCAAAATACGCGTCATTCCGTTCGTAGGTGGCCGGATGGCCATCGTGCCGGGTGACGATTCCCAAATCGTCGAACCAGCCGAGGTATTTCCGGGCGGTCTTGGGGTCACAGTCAGCGCTGTCGGCGATCGCGCTCGCCGTCGTCGGCTCGCGGGTCTGCAGGATAGTACCGTAGATGCGTTGTTCGACGTCATCGCTGCTGAACGCGTCCTCGAAGGGGGGCGGCCCATCGGTGGCGTCTGTTTCGGACATACTCGGAATTGCAGGGCGAAGGATATAGTTCTTACTTCAGGGAATAGTTTCCTGACCTGGGTGGGCTGGGATCCACAGGTTGACAACGCCTTAACCAACATCGGGTAACCGCTTGTCCAAGTGTTGGTTAAAACATCACTCCTGAAGTCGGAGCTCTCGAGCTGGTTTCACACAGAAGCTGTCTTGACCACCGTCAACGCCATTCTGACCTACCTCACCGCCCAGTGACGACTGGTGTGTGAGCCGGCTGACCAGCTCGTCACGAACCGTTTCACGACTGACAGTCGTTTCGTGCCGGCCGAGCCGCTCGTCGAAATACCGCTTCTGGAACCGTTGGCCGACGTCATCTATGGCGATGTACTGTGTCCGCTTCTCTCCCGCAACGCTCGTCGACACGAACTCGGCTCCGACGTCTTCGTGAGTGAGTTCGACGAGCGCGCACTCGACGAGTGAGACGATGGCAGTCGGACTTCTGTTGTGCGGGATCGTCAGTTCGAGATCTGTCCACGGTTCGTCGCTCGGTTGCTCAGTTTGCTCGCCGTGAAGTCGTGATCGCTGTTGCTCGTGTTCTGAAGACATGGTTGTTGAGTGGGCGCTTACGACAGCCCCTCGCCCCTCTCGGGGGCGACAAACTCCACCGCGAATCGCATCACTATTCATTGAGTGAATTCTGATATATCGGCTATAGACGATCGTCGTTTGATGGCCCTTCGGCCCGAGAGAGCCAGCGGCATTTGCACCGTTGTACCCTAGCCTTCCTTTGGACAAATCTGGAGGTACAGAATGGGATGAAACGAGTTTAGATTTAGCAAGAGGGCCGTCGGGCAGTTCTCAGCCGTTATTGATGTCCTCGACGAGTTCTAAGATACGATGATTGGTGGAATTGTGCTCGACGGGGTGGTGAGGACCTTGAATTCGAGAGAATCGGATTCACATTGTGATTGAGACTTGGCATAACTGACTGACGGCAAGTGATGGGCTACGTGATGTTGCTTCTAGTGACCCACCCGTTCTTGTCCAAATTGGTCGATACAAGGCCTGAAAAGTGGATGACGAGATTTTAATATCTGTCACACTTCCGTCTTCTGAATAATGGTGTGGTTCCTGATAATTGACTGTCTGCGTTAGAACTCGTTTCCCTTACCCTCGGTTTCACTTAGTCGATCGTACATCTCATCCGGGAAGGGGAGACTTCCCCAGATCGAGTATGGACACTCATCCTGTCCGATGCAGTACCGCTGCATATCGTCGTTGTCGCAGTTCATCGGAAGCGGGGTGTCGCCTCCAATCGTGTTCGAGAACTCGTAGTGAATCTGGTAGTCGGTGACCTGGTCGTCGTACCACGGCCACCGCGAGAAGACGTCCTTGAGATCTGTGACAATGGTCTCGAGGTCGCTGTCCTGATACTGTGGCAGCCACATCACCATTCGGGCGAAGTTGTACAGGTCCTTTCGGACTGGTTTCTTCTCGTGGAGGCGTTCGGCCATATTCGCCATGCAGGGGAGTTCAAACAGGTCCTCGATTGATTCGACGGTGAGGGGCTGGACGCCACGCGTAGATTCCTGAATCCGATAGCGGTTCGTATTTTCGTGCTGCCGAATGGTCAGGCTCCGGTGGTCGCGCTGGGATGCGAGAAGATTCCCGAGACTCCGTGGACTCGAGATGCGATTACACACGTCTCGCTTCCAGTCTGCTTCCGGATCGCACGCCTCCACAGCTTCAAACAGCTCCTTCGCTGAGTAAAAATTCCCCAGCGTAGTGACTTCGTCTGGAGCGTCTCGAATCGCATCCCGAAGCACACGGATGGTCCGTTCACCGGGGTTCCAGTCTCGCCAGATTCGTTCGTGGTGTCCCGTCTCGATGAAGCGGTCGATGCGCTCTGTGATGGCCGACTCATTCGTCGTTAGCCACGTCAGCTGGTCTTCGGAGAGGTTCTCCTCCTGAACTCGCAGGAGCTTCTTGAACGCGCGTCTGGCATACTCGCGATACTTCGTATCGAAATCGCCGACCGGCACGTAGAGACGGTTGTCCTTAACGTGAGTGAGCAGTTCTCCGGCCTCTCCTGTCTCGGTGTCGGCGTGGACGAGGCAATCTCTCGATGCCGCAGCCATTGGGATTTCGAGATACAACCCCTCACCGAACTCCGGCATCTCCTTGATCCCTGTACAAACGCGGCCGGGGTGCGGACCGTCCTCTCCGGGATCTTTCTCGTACAGTACCTCTGCGATATCCTGTTGGAGAGTCCCATCACCGAATTCTCGAAGGAGGGAAGCGAGATTGTTGACGTACAACTCCCGAATATTGTAGAGGACTTGCACCTTTCGCGGCGGAGCGTGTTCGAACTTCGGGTGTGCCTTGACGCAGATCGCGCTCAACGTCGCGAGGACGGCGAGTGTTCCCGGTTCGTCGACGAACGGTTCCTCCGCCGCGTTTGTCCTGATGTCTTCTTTGAACGCCGCCGTCCCGAACCGTTCGAGGTCGTTCAACAGGTCTTCTGGTTGGTCTTCACCGTCGACGATGTATCGATTGTAGCCCCGCGTGAACAGTTGGTTGATGCGGGTCTTGCCGTATTCGAGCGGGAGCGTCGCAACGCGATAGGCGGCACGCTCGTCCTCGACAGGCGTCGACTGACTCATGACTGGATGACCTCCGGTGTTGCAGACCGAACGTCGAAGCTCGGGCTCTCTATCGGCGTGACGATACTGCAGACGTCAGCGTGCAACGAGTAGGGGAGCCGAGCGACTCGACGACGGTCGGCGGTAACCACTGGGTCGATGGGAATATCATAGGTGTCTTGCAGAAGGTCGTTCAGCACCTCTCGACTTTTGGCGTCATATCGATGAGCAGGGTCGGTATCGAGGAGATAGACGTGAACGCCCTGGCCGCTATACACCACCATCGTCTCCTCGGCGTTGAAGTCGTCCTCGAAAATATCTCGCACCTCGAAACCGTACTCAATGGCCCGTTCGATATCCGCGAAAGAATACGGGTAGCCTACTGGGTCCGCTTCGAGAACTTCCACAGCATCGAGCAGCTCCTCGCTGTCCCCCGAAACATCTCCGTTGGATACCGTTCGAGTTGCTCGCTCTCGGGCTATCGTTTTCGCGTCGATATCGACGAGGAGCACCCACGGCCGTTCCCAATGATCGAGGGCGTAGTACACTGCATCGTGATGTGGATCTGGTTTGTCAAGCAGGTCGGGATCGGCGAGCGCGAAGTCACTCCGTCCGAGCGGGTCATTCCGTGCTGGGTGGCGGATGAACTCGAGGACATCGTCGAAGTCGTGGAACGCTGCTGAGGTCCGCTCTCCGGAGGTGTTCGTCTGCCAGGTGTCTCGTCGGATGAAGTCCTTGTCTGGGACTCCGTCTTTCCGTACCGGGTGGGGTTCTCGAAACGCGAGCGCGTACTGCTTTGGTCCCTTCGCGGTGATGAACGACGGGAATTCGTCGATGTACGAGGGGAACTCCTCCGTGTAGTACCTGTAAATCTCCTCGCGCGTAGCTTGGCGCCAACTCATGGATTGAACTCCTCATCGAGCTTGTTGAAGCTCCGAATCGTCGTCATCCCTTCTGCGTCAAACGATTCAATGGCTTCTCGAATATCCGAGAACCGACGGGCTGCACGCCCACTCACACTATTTTCTATCCGGTCGGCCTCTGCGAGTCGATCCAACACCTCAACGGCTGTCTCGCGTCTGTTGAACGCCCAGACAGCGTTTGCGTCCACCTCACTCTGCTTGTCGTAATCGTCGACAGGCGCGTGTTTGTTGTTGCTCGGGAATTCCGCTTCACCGACCCACACGAGTTCTCCGTCAGCGTCGAAGGCGGCGACGTCGAATACGGTCTCCTCATCGTACTCGTAATAGGATTCAACCTGCTCGACATCGTCGCGCGCTTCCAACCATAGTTCGAGCAGCTTCACACCGACCTTGTGCGGCGTTTTCTCGCCGATATCTCCCTGCCCAGGGCCGACCTTAAGCTTCTGGCCAAGCAGTTCACGCCCTGCCGGGAGGACGGTGTAGTACTTCCGACTGCAGGCTCGTCCTTCTTCCAGCAGATCCTGGTCGATGAGCCGCTGCACGTCCAGGTCATCAAAGTCGTCCTTGAACCTACTCATTGAATCCATGAATCCATGATTCGGTGCGTCCCTGTTCATCACGTCGAGGACGCGAGTCAAGAATCGGATGTCGTCGTGAGTGAGTCCGCGCCGTCGGAGTTCGTCATCGGAGACGGTCACGCCACCTGCCTGTACTGGCGAAGGTCCGTTTTCGTCGACGGCGTTCGTCTCCTCTTCTGTGGCCGACTCTTCTGACTCTACGGATCCCAGATTCCCAAACAGGGAATCAATGGTGTCCGCGTCTTTCTCCTTCTCTTCGTCGGCTACTGAACCACTGGTTGCCTGTCCGATGAACGACGACTCCGTCGAGTCTCCAGAGCTAGTCGATTCTGCAGATGCAGACTGTCCAGCGTTCGGTCTACTCCCCCATCCCTCATCGTCGGCTGTCTCCGATTCGCTTGGGGCCTCAGCAAGTCCGTACTGGGTCTGTGTACGCTCTGACAGCCGTGGAAGAGCTACGGACTCGAAGTGGTCCTCCTGCTCGACAGAGAGCGCCTCGTCGCTTTCTGGATGGCCCGCTGCTATCGGGAGCGGCTTCACCGAGAATGGAGCAGGCCCTGTCTTCCCAAATGAGGGGCTCGGGAGTTGAGCAATCCACTCTCCACTGGGGAGCGTATTAACCCGATTTCGAAGGTCAGTCGGACTCAGGTCTTCGTGGGCCAACGACTCGGCGAGGTCGCGCTCGATAGAGATGTTCCCAATGAGCTTCGTCTTGATGTTGTTGAGGAGCTCGTCGTAGGCGCGCTCGTTTCGATTTCGAACCTGGCCGGGGAACTGCATCACAAGTCCCATGCTCAGGCCGAATGACCGTCCCTGTGGAAGCAGTTGTTCGGAGACGAGTTTTGTCGAGGCCACGGGGGCGGCCTCCTCGATGATGAGATTGGTGAGGTTCTCGTAGTCTGTCTTTCCATCACGCCGGCGCACCTGGACGGCGTCCCAGAGGTTACTCAACAGGAGGAGTGTGATTGCCCGTTGTGCCTCGGGACGCAGATCGCCCAAGTCGAACAGAACCGTGGCGTCTTCGTCGAGGAACTCGCGGAAGTCGAAGCGATTGTCGACGTACTCGCCAGCGTCGTTCTGCTCGGGAACGTGACTGAAGATCCGTCGCAGGTGCGCGTCTTCTCTGAGTTTGTCCAGACGATTTCCGACGGCGTCCATCGACACCTGGAACCGGTGGTCGTCCTTCGCGAAGTGCCGCGTGAGTGACTCCTCGACGTTCCTGTTGTCCGCCGAAATCGGTGGGACAGTTCGCTCTCGTTGCATCCGGAGAGCTGCCGCGAAAAGGTCGTCCAGACCGAAGACGTCGCTCCCGTACTCCTCGTCGAAGAGTGCCTTGATGAGGTAGCTGAGGATCTCGTTCGCGACAAATGCCTGGCCGTACTGCTCGCGGCCCATAATCATCCGCAGGATGTCGTGGAAGTGGTCGACCTTGTCCTGAATCGCGTCCTCGCGGGGACGACCGGCTTCAAGTGCGGGACGAATGTCGAAGAAGGAGAACGCTGGGACAGTCTCTGGGACGCGGAACTGGTAGACGTCGTCCAATCCGTTGAAACGTTCGTAGTGGCAGCGAAGGTAGTTCGCACACATCCCATCGCCTTTCGGATCGACGATCACGACAGGTCCGCCGGTCGTCTCGCGGAGCGAGAGCGCGTCGTTGATGATCGCTTTCGATTTCCCGCCGCCAGTCGATGCGAACCGGCCGTAGTGCGTCGTCAGCAAATCCGGCGGAACCCGGATCGGGTCCGGTCGCGGCTCGCCATTCTCGTCGAGCGCGTAGCCGATAGCCATGCCCTCTTGGAACTGCTGAACCAAATCTGGATTGGGCCACGGAAGCGGGTTCCGGCTCTGCTGCTCAGCTCGAGTTCCTCGCGTCCCCTCAACGGTGAGTTGCTCGGAGGATGGCACGAGCACGAAGTTTGCGAGTTCCGTCCCACTGAGGACGAAATCCGGTCGGGTCTTCCCTCGGCCGGTCGTAATCTCTCGATCTAGCAACTGTCGGAGGGCTGTCTGGGCGTTCTTCTCTTTCGTCTTTTCACGAAAACCGTCTGCCCGGAGTCGTTTTCCTTCGACTTCGTAATAGGGCCCGTCCACTGGGTCGAACACAGGGCGAAGTGAGTCCATCTGGGCCGCGAGTTCGTCGCGAGCCTCATCCCCTGTCGGAACGCCGACTGCTCGGATGTTAGCAGTGAACGACCGCTTGGGATTCTTCGCGTCGATATACTCAATGCGTTTTTCGACTGACTCGCTGAGCTGCTTCTCGTCGTGATCGCTCCGCTGGTCTTCAACCTCGAGGAAGGACCCAACGACTTCCTGGAAGAAGGTGTCCCGCCCGTCGACGAGATCCTCTTTTCGGACCTCAGCGTCGGACTGCCAGCTCGCCCGTCGCTGGAACACAACCTGAAACGCCACAGGTGAAGCCGCCTCCATCAAGTGGTCGACGAGTGACGCGAGCGTCGCGCCGGGCTGGTCGACAGCCACTAAGGCGTCGTCGCCATCGCCAGAGGCGAAGGGCGTCAATGACGTCATCCAGTCGTTCTTCCGGGTGGTCGAACCGGACCAGCGCACGCCAACTGGCGAGATTGCGTCGATGGTTGGCCGAGCGAGTATCGTTCCCTCGTCCGTCTCGGTTGGCTTTTCGAGCGTCGTCAGTGGCTGCTCGTCCGGTATTTCGCTCGGTGGTGCCAGCTCAAGGGCGGTATCACCAACCTCAACGAAGTGACCAGCAGATGACTCGACCGCTGCGCCGCCATCTGCAAAGGGGGATGCTTCGGCCGCTGGTGTCTGGTCTTGGCTACGGTCTTCATCGACAAGCTCATGCTGTTCGTCAGGACCAAACTCGTACTGTAGTTGCCCCGCCTCGTAGTGTTCGAGGAACTCTGCTCGTGTGAATTCGACTGGCTGGATGAGCCGAGAGGCGACGTCGACGTCGACGCGTTCGATATCGAATGTCTCGGGATAGATCGAACGGAGCCGTTTTTCGAGTGTGTCGAGATGCCCGTCGGCGCCGTAAAAGAACTCGACAGGGTCGTCTGCTCCCTCACTCAGTGCGAGAAACTCGAATCGGAGCGGTGTGTCACTGTGGAGTGGGTTCAGCTTCTGTGCGAGTCCCGTTGACTCCGTGGTCGTCAGTTTATGTAGGCTTTCGAGGACTCGAGGAATTCCCTCGGGATCCAGGCCTTCGGATGTGGGCGTGACTCGGAGATACTCACGCATCGTCCTCTCCCTCCATCGACCCGCCGTCAGGTTTGGCAGAAACGGTTTCCGACTCTTTCGACTGTCCGTTCGTCACCTGCTCTTCCAGCTTCTCTCGGAACTCCTGGACGTCCGTATCAACTGCGTCTTCACCAGCTCCAGGGAGTGAGGATCGCCGTTGCTCGGTCGGGTCGAAGTCGATGACTTGCTTCTCCTTGGGCATTGCCTCGACCTTGATGCCGCGCCACTCGCCGTCGACGCCGACGAGCGCCTCAGAGAACCCAGCGTCCTCGTTGCCGGGGACCGCGTCCTGCACGTAGCGCATCTGGGCGTAGTTCAACCCGAACTCGTCGGCCCACTGGTCGTCCATTCCATCCAGGCGGTGGAACTGCTTGACGGCACACTGGTCAAGAATGGCTTCGGACTCGGCGTGCTCGAAGAACTCGTCGACGGTCTGGGTAACGAGACGAATCGAGAGATCGTGGTGACGGTGATGTCGGAATACCGTCTCGAGGAACGCTAGACTCGCAGCGTCCTGCATGATGTACCGCGCCTCGTCGATGACGAACACGACCTCCTTGTCCGTCTCTTTCGCCCGCTCGTAGACGAGCGAGATGAGCAACTGCATCGTCAGTGCCGTGCTGCTGTCGACGCTGCCCTCCTGTTGTGCGAGATCGAGGTAGATGACTTTCTCGTCGCGAATGTCGAACTCTGAGGACTTCCCGAGATTAGCGTGGCGACCCTCCTCCTCGAAGGGACGAAGCTGGTCCAGAAGCCACGTCGCGTCCTCGCGAATCTTCCCGGCCTCCTCGTCGGAACGAACGACGAACTCCTCGGGGTCGTCGACCATGTCTTCGAAGACGTCCATCATATCCCGGATAGTCGGGCTGGGGTTGCTGTGCGTCGAGATATCGTCGGTGATGTCGTTGCGCTTGTAGGCACGCTTGAGACCGAGTTCGAGCGTCGTCCGACGATCCCCGAGCGAGATGCCCCGCAGTGCGAAGAAGTTCGTCAGGAAGCTCATCGCGTCGTCGAGCTTCTCGTTGAACGGGCTCGCATCCTCACCCATCGCCCGCTGGACGTGGTCGGGTGTCTGACGGATCTCCAAAGGATTCAGACCGAGCGTCCCACCGACGGTGATGCGTTTCGCACCGAGCGCTTCGGCGACCCCCGCCCAGTTGTTGAGCGGTTCGAGGATGATGCCGATTCGGTCCTTACTCTGCTCGATAGAGCGGATGAAGTTCTGCTTCGAACTGAACGACTTCCCAGACCCAGTATCGCCGACGGTGAACATCGCATACCCGTTGTCACGGGCGAACGGGTCGATGACGACCGGGCTCTGGTTGTCCTTGTGAATCCCGAACTCGACGCCGCCCTCCTCGAGAATCGTCGCGTTGTGCGGCGAGGACAGCAACGCGCCGACGGCACCCCCAAGGGCGATCGACTCGCGACCGAATTCGTTGTCGCCAATGGGTGCGGCGGACTGGAGGGCAAGGTCTTGCCGACAAATAGCGGTCTTCGGCGTGAGGTTCGCTGGGTCGTCGCGGAGGGCGCTCTTGACCTTCTGGACTGAGTCCCTGAGGTCCTCCTTGTCGTCGGCGCGAACCGTGACGAACATCCCCTGGTCGAAGACGTTCGCTCCGCTCTCGACGGCCTTGTAGGTCGCAGCGGCCTCGTTTGCTCGCTCTTGGAGGTACGCACTGCGGACACTCTGTTCAAGATCGGCGTCGACCTGGAGGTCGTCAGCGATGTCCTGTAGTTCGTTCCGCGCTCGCTGCTGGTTCTTCGGGGTGATGTGCGCTGTGAGGTCGAACTCGACGTCGGTCAACTCGAAGAGATCGCTCAGATACCCGTCGTTCGGGTAATCGGCGTAGTCCGCGATGTACAGCGTCGTCGTCCACTGCTCGCCGACGCGTGCGGATCGTGTCTCCCACTCGATGGCTGCTGGCGCAGTCACCGTTTTGTGGGACTCAGAGATGTCGTCGAGGAGCTGGCCTTCCGCGTGACCCTCTTCGAGCGTCTCCTCGTCGAGGACGTCCGAGAAATCGACTTCGGGTTCGTCGTCGGCGGTGTGCCAGTCCCAGAGGAGTTTCCCGACGACGCCGAGGACTACAACCAACAGAAGGTAAATCGCCGCACCCTCGGGTGACGTTGGGTTCCGTAGCCACTCTGTGAGTTGGGTGAAGGTCCCGCCACCCGCCTGCAGGACAACGTTACGCATTGGTCTCATCCTCCCGGCGCGAGTGGCCGATGATCGGTTGCTCGCGAACAACACGCTCTGCCTCGTCGTAGTCGTGCTCGCGACCGTTCCAGAAGTCCATATTCAGAACGAACAGTTCGACCGTACTGAGCCGGCGAGCAGACCACCCGGACGCCTGCTGGATGAACTCGGCGCGAACGTCGTTGACGCGGCTGTCCAGCTTCTCGAACATCTGGGCGCGGCGCTCGACATCTGTGAGGTCCTCACGACGAGTCACGAATGGGTTGAACAGGAACCCAATGACGGGGAACTGCGTCAGTTTCTCGGCGGGTGTCCCTTCGTCTCGGTATCTATCGTAGACTTCGAGCGGCGTGACCTCGACGCCGATGTAGTAGCGCACCTGTTGGATGCCCCGGTCACGCATCTCTTTGGGACGCGTCTCGCGGTACTCCTCGAGGAGTTCCCGGAAGATCGGGTTCTGTTTGACGTCCTCGTCGTTGAGCCGCTCCTCGATTGTCTCGGTGATTTGCTCTACCGGAAATGATCGGGTTGTGGCGTGGAGTTTGAGCTTCGAATCAAGTTCCTTGTTGGCGAACTCTTCGCCCGCCTCCTGGAGCTGAGCCCAGTCGTCGGACATCGCGAAGTCCATGTTCCCCGGGTCAATCTCGATGAACGCTTCCATCGTGCCGTCCGCTCGTTGAATCGCTCCAGCACCAGGCCATGCTCGTTTGACGTTCGTGAGGTCCTGCGTTCGCTCGTCCGGTTTGAACGGCGTGTAGTTCGCGAGACCGCCTTCATTCCGCTCTGTCTCGTTCGTGGTACTGTCGGGCTCCTCTGGGGCACTGAACGTAACTCGCGGTCGCTTGGCGTATCGATAGACGTCCTTCGTCCACGTCCACGCGTTCAGGTGGTCAGGAGAGACGTAGATGACGGCAACGCCAAACCCGAATCCTCCTGCTACGAACGGGAGGGCGAGTGACTCGATACCAGTGAGGCCAGCGATGAACAGGCCCATGATCGGGAAGGCGATGAGCACACCGACGTCCCCCTCCTCGATGTTGAGGTAGGGGATGCGACTCTCTTCGCCGAACTGGTCCATGATGCGCCGTGCGGCTGCGTCTTGATCCATCGACATTGTTAGTGGATTCCTCGATCAAACTCCATTCCACGATCAGTGCTCGATGCCTCTGTCGTTGCTCCGCTTGGATCGTTCTCAGTCCGGCGATATGAAGGAGGATCGCTGTCCCCGCCGCTGTGGCCTCCTCGAGCAGCTGCTTTCTGTGCGACAGCGTGACCAGCAGCCGCTTTTGGCCCCCATCGTGCTGCCGTCGTCGCGACGCCAGCACCGCCGACATACGCACCGGCTGCGACACCGCCGACGAGGGCAGCTCCCTTCGTCGCACCACCTACGACCTTGGCAGTCAACGGAGTCGCGTACTTGAACGTCTTCCAGGTTATGTAGAGCGCAACCAGTGGTAGAGAAGCAGCAACTAGGAACTTGAGAAAGGCAGTCTCAGGAGTGAGCGTCCCGCCACCGTATATCAGGTCATAGCCTTTGAATACTATCGATGCTGGTAGTGGTAGGACGGCAAGGGGGACAAACCGCTTGCAGAACCCCATGGCGATATCAGAGACAATTGGTATATTTCCATACCCAAGGGCGATCGCAATCGGCATTCCGTAGAGATAGACATAGAGGAGAATCTCACGGATGTAAAACAGGGCCTCTAGTGCCCACATTGAGATGCCTCCGATCAGCGCAAACAACAGCGATAACCCAGGATTGGTCAGCGTCACGCTGAGGAATCCCAACATAGCGTTACGAAGCGAAGCCATACCGGGCATCAGAGCAATCGAGAATCCATCAACAATGTAGAGCGTGAGGACACCGACCCAATACCAGACAATAATCAGAAACGCACCAACCCACGCAGTTTTCTTTGTTTTCCTCGCTTCGTATGCACTACCGATATTGAATATTCGGATGGTATGACGCCCTTGTACGCTCATCACGAGCAGCAGCAACGCGATGAGCATTATTTCGCCACCGACGAGTGCATCCTGAATCGTTGACCAGGGTGCGTTCGTCGGTTCCCCGAAGACGAATGCTCCATCCGTCTGAGGAGTGGGGGTCCCAAACATCTCCTCGGTGAGCTTGTTGTATCCCGTCGTCAGGCCATCCATGAAGAGGCCGATAATCCAGTCAACGACGTCTTTGAACCCCTCTAAGACAACGTCGATTAGATCAACCATGATCAAGCCTCACTGATTGTGATTTCGCAGTTTTGCATTTCGTCAGAGTCAGTGTACTCTACATTGTACGATTTTGTGACTTCTTGGCCAATGACTCGAGTTTCTAACCCGACCGTGAACTTCCCACTGTTTCCATCAGTCGAACAGCCCATACCCTCGTCACCAATTTCCGAACCGAATGGGAATGAATCACTGAAGAGATCTACTGTCTCACCTGCTGGAATCACAACGCTGTCTTTTTCATAGATTCCACTTCCGCGGGGATCTTCGACAGGGTTAGGGACATCTCCAGTAAACCGGAGCTCAACGACCGCATCTGGTCCGTTCCCGGAGTTCTGAATAGTAACAAATGCCTCTCCATTCTTCTTCGAGTCAGTTTTGCTTTCACCGTAGACCTCATCCCATGGCTTGTCAGGATTGTTTCGGTAGAGTCCAACGTCTCGAATCTGGATTGCCGGTTCGATACTCCTCGTAATTTCTACGACTGTCTCCTCACCTTTCAGAGCGACCACGCGGTACTCTCCGGGCTCGTACGTGGTTCCGATCTCGTACGATACCTGTTGGGCCCCTGCGGCCACGTCACGCTTTCCGAACAGCTCTCCATTAGGTTGGATGAGGTTGACCTGGTCGACGTCGGCTTCGGGCGAGAGCTCGACGACGAGTGTCGTCCCGTCGACAGCGACTCGCTTGAGTGGCCCCTTGCTCTCTGAATCGGTTGTCCCGTCACCGGGAGTTCCGGAGCTATCACCGTTGTTCAGACAGCCAGCCACGCTCACAAGCGCGGCGCCTGCGACTGTTCGGAGGGCGTTTCGCCTACTGATGTGTGGGTAATTCTGTGTCATGGGCTATGGATCTTGTTGGAAGATGTCTTCTGGGCCGAGCATCCGGAGGAGACGGCGTCCCGCGTAGAACATTACGAAGAAGGGAATGAACTGCCAGCCGACCTCGAAGATGAACGCGAACCAGCCGTCGATGGTTCCGAGTGGATGCCACCGGGCGGTCGCCGTATCACTCACGTAGGCCGGATTGTGTCCGAGCCACGACCCTGGATGATACCGAGCGGTGTAGATACCGGGTTCAGTGATCGTCACGATGGCTACGCCAGAGGCGTTGGTCTCGACCTCCCGATTGGCGATGGTGATGTAGCCATCACGTGAGATGCCACCGATAGGATACCGGCGGGCGCTATCGTTGAGGACGATCGGTGCGCCAGTCTGGTTGTCACGTAGCTCAATCCGAAGCGTCGCCTGTGATTCGTTTTGCTGGAGAACCTCGACGGTGAGATTGCTACGACGAAGTTGCCGTTCAGAACCGGCATCGGGCTCGACGATAGACGCGTTCACACCGCGAACGATGCCTGCGACGTGGAGTGCTTCTCTGTCGACGTTCTCGGCGCGGACGGCGACACCGTACGTCGTCTCGTAGGACTGATTTACGATCTCGACGTTGACGTTCTCGCCGATAGTCTCCAGCGGGGAGGGGCGTTCCGTTCCCCAGGTGTCGATGATTTTGGGGCCGTCCCGGACGGGCTCAGCTCGTGGTCCGATTCGGGACGGATACGCGTGGACGTACACGGGGATCGCATCGGACTCGACTTCGGCGCTGTCGGTTCGGTTCGACCTGACGAGCGTATCCCAGTTGGTGTTGCGGGCCGTGTAAAACCGCCAGACACCGCGTACGCTCGCGTTCCCCTCGTCGGTGAGTGTGTACCCTTGCCACGGACGAGACTGGAAGATAGCCACGCCAGCATCGCCGTTGGGGTACTCGGCGTAGTAGGGGTACGCAGAGAGGTCGTATATCTCGACATCGACCGAGTCCGAAACGTTTCGCGTCTCCTCACGATAGACGACGTCGACGTTGGTTCCGCCGCCCACGTCGGTCCGTATCGTCTTCTTCAGCCGAACGTGGATCTCTGCTTCGAGAGTGAGGGTTGCACTCCAGTCGTCGGTGATCTGGTAGTTGATGGCCGGCGTGTGCGACCCATCAGTCCTCGCGATGGTCTCCCCGTCTTTCTGCAGCCGAACTTCCTCGATCTCGTGTTCCGTAAGCGACCACTCGATGGTCCTGTTCCCGGAGGAACTCCCATTTGGAACACGGACCCGGTAATCGACGAACCCACGCATCGTCCCATTCGGTGCGATGTAGAGTGGGGTATCACCGGACTCGAGGTGACCACGAGTCGACGGCTGAACCGCAAACACTGTCGCATGGGCGTCTTCGATGAAGACACCGTCTTCGAGGGATGCGTGAGGCGGATGAACTGACGTATCTGACCCACCGGCTTCGAGGTCGCCGAAATCGTTTCGAGTCCACGTTGCGGCGGTTGAAGGCGGCCGCTTGAACGTGATGTCTGTCCCATTCGCGAGCTGATGGACGGACGTGCGGTCCTCTCCGTAGCGCTGGCGGTACTCTTCTTGACTGATATAGTTATCCGCATCGCGAGACCAGAGCGTCGCTGACTCGTTCTCAGAAAGGCCGTTCCCCTCAGTACCCGGGCGTGGTGGATCGGCTGCGACGACACCCGTGACTAGGCTCGTCACGAACAGGGCGGCCATGAGCACGGAGAGCTCTCGTTGTTCCATGGGCTCGCGACGGGGATGGTAGAGTGACTTACCAGGGGACGAGGTCAACACACTGTGCCAGCGGCAGCCCCATCATCGACCCCGCAACGGTGTACAGCGGGCCGAGAACAACGAGGACGACGGCGGACTTCATCGCCGAGCGCTTGTGGCGCTTGAGGCCCTTCTTTTGCTCAGGGTTCAGGGTGAACATCTCGATGAGGGAGTCGGCCTGCCAGACCACGGCAAGGCCGACGATGCCGAGTCCAGTGGTCAGCTGGAAGAAGCCCTCAATCATACTCGGTAGGTTGTCCGCGCTGCAAACAGCGCTGGTCTGTGCTGCGACGGGCTGGACAGCGAACAGACTCAACAGCGCAACTGTAAGGACGGCTTGTCTGGAGACTTTGCTCACTGCCGTGGACTGACTGTCAGTGCGATTCTCAGGCGTCTCGGAGGGTGTACTGTCCTGTGACATTGCGGGTTATTCCTCTGCGTCTTCGACGAGTGTCTTCAGATCGGCGTACCGATTGGTCTCGTCGACGATTTCTTCTTTCGTGTGGCCCAGCTCGCGAGCCCGTTCGAGGAGGTCACGGAGGTCGTCGGGGTCGACGTCGCGGACTTCCATTTCCTCGCGGAGGGTGCGGCGATAGAGGGCGGAAGCGTTGATGTGGTCGTTCCACATCAGGTACAGGTCATCGATGTCTTCGATGGTAACTGACCGAGTTATCATACGTGCGAGTATGGGTATGCACCAACGGAGTCGTGGTACACATTATGGGAAAATTTGGTGAGGAATAAATATTTTCTGTATATGGAGAATGTTGCTAATCTATGAATGTCTCGGGGGTATTTGGCCCGAAGATAACATCGAACCATCTTAACCAACAGCACAGGTGAGATATTGGGTTTCGTTGGTTAATTCTTCGTGAGCGAACTTGTCATTCTAACTCTTTGATCTCACCATCTCTATCGACGACGAGTTCGCGGAGCTTCGCAAGTCGGTCTTGTCCCACTTGAAAAATCTCCTCTCCATCCGAGATCGAAATCTCACCGGTTTCCAGCTGCTCGATCAGCGTCTTGATTCGCTCGACGTCGTCCGCGATCTCTGTGTCGACCTCGCGAAATCCGGAGCTACAGGTCGCGGAGATGGACCGTCTTCCTGTCGTTCGATTCGGCACGCTCGGCGGCGTCATCGAGGAGATCGGCGACCTCCTCGTTGAGGGAGTTGTAGAAATCGGCCGAGACGTTGTGGTCCGACAGTGCATCCTTCACAGCTGCTTTGACGATCAGGTCTGACATTTTATGGTGAACTTTGCTTGTCCGCTATATATAGGTTCGAAGTTTTTCATGCAGGATTCCGGCCCTTGTACTGCCGGAACGCCTTTAGACATCAGAGAGATGGTATTCAACCCTCAAGCAAGGAAACAAACGGATACACGATCTAACCGAATTCTAGCGAGACACCATTGATAATTGACACTCCAAGTAACACAGATGAAGAAAATTATAAATTTAGCCATGTCTAATTCTTTTCCAATGTTGAGCGCGATCATGGAGGACTATCTCAAAGCGATCTATTCTCTTCAGAACGAAACAGACGGCCGGGTACGAACTTCGGTGCTCGCTGAGTATATCGACGTAGAGCAATCGACGGTTACCAGTATGATGAAAAAATTATCAGAGCGTGATTTCGTGCAGTACGAGCCCTACAAGGGAGTTGAGCTCACTGATACTGGGGTTCCTATTGCTCTCGAAATCATTCGCCATCACCGACTGTTAGAACGATATCTGACGGACCACCTCGAGTATGATTGGGCAGAGGTACACGACGAAGCAGATCGCCTCGAACACCACATCAGCAGTAAGTTTGCCGACCGGATTGCAGAGCAGCTAGGACAACCAGCGGTTGACCCGCATGGCGACCCAATTCCCACCGCGGATCTGGATGTATCGGGAGCAAAGGATGGTGAACGTCTTGCTGATCATCAAGTGGGTGACAGCGTTCAGATCGTACGGGTTCCGGACACCGATCCAGATCTCCTCCGGTACCTGTCCAAACATGGGATTCATCCCGGAACTGTCGTAGATGTTGTCGAGATTGCGCCATTCGGAATGGTCACACTTGACCCTGATAACGGAGATGGTCCGGTTGCGCTACCCGAAGAAGTCGCACGTTCCATATCCACCCAATCTCTCACACAGAGTTCTCACTGAGAAGCTCGGAAGTCTGCTAGTCCATTTTTAGTTTAGATCTACTCAAAGTTTAGATGGGTCTAATTTATATATTGGGATCATCCACTATCACATATGGGTATCCGAATAGTCAACCCGTCGAGGAGATCATGCCCTCGATAGATTACGAGAGTGCGGCAGATGTCACCAAACGACTCGAACAGCGTTTGGTTGAATCACTCACCGGTGAAACGAGCGTCAGTCGTCGCACGGTACTCGGCAGTCTTGGTGTCGCGGGAAGTGCCGCCGTTGGACTCGGGAGTTCACGTGCAAGTGCGTCACCCGGCCACGAGGGCGATGATACACACGGTAACTTCGGTGCGGTGGGCGAATACCGAGATTTGGACTTCGATCCGCACGAGTTCCTCACCGCGTTCAATACCGGAGACAGCGGGCAGGATAACGTTCCGCAGCAGGTCTACGAGGAGGATGGTCGAACCGTACGGGAGTTCGAATTCACCGCGGTCGACACAACGATCACCATCGCGCCGGGCGTCGAGTTCCAAGCGTGGGCATTCAACGGTCAGGTGCCGGGCCCCACGATCCGTGCTGTTGAGGGCGACCTAATTCGCGTCAAATTCACGAACCTCGGACGGCACGCTCACACGATCCATCCGCATCTGAAGAACCTTAACCCGCGAATGGATGGGATCCCCCAGAACGGGCCGGGTGTGCTCGATACGGGAGAATCATTCACCTACGAGTGGATTGCCCAACCAGCCGGTACGCACTTCTATCACTGCCACTCGCTCCCGCTGAAAGAACACATCCACCGCGGACTCTACGGCACGATCATCGTCGATCCGGACCCCGAACGCGTCAGGGAGAATCCACGCGATTACGTCAATTATCCCGGCCCGATTACCGACGACATGCGGACGCGGTTCGTCGAAGAGGCGAAGAGCCGGAACCACGAGTACGCCGAAAACGACGCCGTCAACGAGATGGTCATGGTGATGAACTCGTTCGACACCAACTTCGACGGCGGGAACGAGGTCTACGCGGCGAACACACGGGCGTTCGCATACGGGGTCGGTAGTACCGACGGCACCGGCAACTGGACAGCCGGCGAGACGAAGCGTCCCATCCAGATCGACAAGAACGAACGGCAACGCGTGTACCTCTCCAATGCGACTGAGTTCGACCTCATCAACTCGTTCCACACGCACTCGCAGTTCTTCGATTACTATGATCACGGGACGACGCTGACACCGACGCGCAAGACCGTGGACACGATCATGCAGACGCAGGCGCAGCGCGGTATCATCGAGCTCGACTACTCGGACCACGAACCCGGGCTGTACATGTTCCACGCCCACCAGTCCGAGTTCGCCGAACTCGGCTGGATGAGCTTTTTCGAGGTGGTCTAACATGCCGGATAAGACACAGAAACCGACGGCGGACAGTGGTGTATCTACTGAAAACGAGGTCACACAGCCGCTCGGACTACCGCGATGGGTCAGCGCGATACTTCCGATCGTATTGCTCGTGCTCGTCTTGGGTGTGTTCGCGTTTACGTCACCACTCGCCAGTATTCAGAGCGAGAGCGGTGAACCGCTTCCCGACGTGACGATCACACACACAACGCTTCCGAGCGACGGAACGGTCGTGTTACACGTAACGAACAACGGGCCCGATTCCGTGACGATAGCACAGGTCCTCGTCGATGAGGCCTACTGGAATTTTCAGGTCGAAGGAGCCGGTGGCGACCAAACGCTCGCCCCGATGGAAAGCGCACAGATCGTGATCCCGTATCACTGGAATCCGGGATGGGATCTCAACGTCGCCCTCGTACTCTCTGACGGGGCGACATTCGAGAATACGATCGTCGCTCCGAATCAGGCACCCGGATTTAGCCTCAGTCTGCTCTGGACGCTTGCAGTCATCGGGCTGTTCGTCGGCGTGATCCCGGTCGCATTAGGGATGCTCTGGTTCCCCTACATCAAGACGATGAGCGATCGGTGGCTGCACGCCGTGCTCTTGTTCGCGGCTGGCGTCCTCGGCTTCTTGGCGTTCGACGCCGGGTTCGAGGCGTTCGAACTTGCTCAACGGGTTCCGGGCGCGTACGAGGGCAACCTCTTGGTCGTCTTCGGGATCCTCGGCGCACTCACTCTCGTTCAGGCAATCAGCGCGTGGCGCAAGGGCCGTGTCGCCGCCGGTGACAGTCGGGCGAGTAGCGGTCTCTGGATCGCCTATCTGGTCGCGGTCGGGATCGGCCTGCACAACCTCGCGGAAGGGCTGGCGATCGGGAGTTCGTTCGCACTCGGGCGTGTGTCGCTCGGCGCGTTCCTCGTGATCGGGTTCATGCTCCACAACGTGACGGAAGGCCCGGCCGTCGTTGCACCGGTCGCCCGCGGAGAGCGCCCGTCGTTCAGGCACTTCGCCGCGCTCGGTGTCATCGCCGGTGCCCCCGTCATCCTCGGCGGGTGGATCGGTAGTCTCGCGTACTCACCGACGATCGGCGCCTTCTTCCTCGCGATCGGGGTTGGTGCAATCTTACAGGTCAACTGGGAGATCGCGGGAATGGTTCGGGATGCAGGCGGTCGCGTGGCCAGCGCCACGAACCTGCTCGCGTTCCTGCTCGGCCTCGGCGTGATGTACGTGACCGACCTCTTCGTGGCGCTCTGATAGGCACCACTCATCTCTGTTCCAATGACACTCAAATTCCACAATCGACGGACGGTGTTGCGACTCAGTACTGCCGCCTTGGCGACGCTCAGCACCGCCGGATGTTTGAACGGACAGTCACCGTCGACCCTGACCGTCACGATGCCCGACGATCACACGTTTGAGCCGAAGACTGCGACGATCGAAACCGGTGGGACAGTGATGTGGACGAACGAGAGCGACATCCAGCACACGGTCACAGCGTACGAAGGCGGGATTCCGGCCGAGGCCGTGTACTTCGCAAGTGGTGGCTTCGAGTCAGAGCGTGCTGCGAGGAACCGGGTTACTGAGGGACTCATCGCCCCGGGAGAGAACTACGAGCACACGTTCGATCAACCCGGAACGTACGGGTACTGTTGTATTCCGCATGAAAGTTCTGGAATGGTTGGGACAATTCGGGTAGAATAAATGGCAATAGCGGGCTCAGAACCATGTTAGTATTTCGATGACGAAATATTCCTATTCATGTCAACTAGAGTTTAGATTTTCAAATTCCAAGCGAAACCGAAACCATAGAAAAGAATCACTCTCTACCGCTGGCGTTACCCGGTGTTGTCTCACTACTGATCCTCACCGGTGAAGATCGAGACGGCCAGTCGTTAGAAACGGATGCCCAAATTAGTCTGAGGTATCTTCTGGCGATCCACTCCGTGGCACGGCTGCTCCTTCGTATTCCATTCGATCAGAACTGTTAGTAGGTGGTGACGCGCTCAAAACAGAGATGGTGCTGGTGTAGTTCTCGAATCATCTTCGTGTTCGATCGTGCTATGAAGTACCTGATACATAGAGGTAGTCAATCAAAATAGGTTCACTAACGAGGTGCGAATCCGGGAGAGAATTCCCTCAGACTGTTGTTGAACAGTATGCTGGTCTGAGGAAGTATTGGGTGTATCGGTGGTTTTGGGCACTGACGTCTCACTTTCCTCATCGGAGTGTTCTTCTCCATAGGCGTTACAGTAAATACACATAGTACAAAGAAGGTGTCCAATCATATAAATATATTTGGTGATAGTATAAAATACATCTGGACAGCTTGATCAAGTCGCGAGAGAACTATTACAATACCAAGAAGTACAACGAATCCCAAACTACCGTGTCTTGTTGGCGCGCTTCTCTGATAGGGTTTCGTTCGGAAGAATACCCGTCCTAAAATGTCGACAGCCGAGACATCGGAAACAACCTGTGATTGAGTTTGAGTAACAAACTGGAGAAGGAATTCAATACAACGAAAACGGTGATCACGTTCGTGGCCCTGCTCGCCATCATTATTGATGAGACGATTATGTATCCGATGACCACCAGTATAGTCATGATGGCGAGTGTCGGCCTCATCGTGTTCGGAGTCCTTACACCTCTTCTCGGGACCAAACACGGTGAGTATCGAGCAAACCGTACCTAGGTCTGCGTTTGAGATGGGGGAAACACAGAGTTCAACTTTGTATGTATATTAAACATTGGTAGTGAATGAGCGATTTATAGCAGCCGAGTTAATAAACTTGTAGCGGCTAGTGATGATCTCACCTGACGACGATTCCCACGACAGGAAGTGGTGAATCAATAGATCATACCCCTGAACACGAAGAGGGGTCTCACGAGCCTAGTCACAGGCATGACCACGACCATGCCGATCCGAGCACGCTCAACACGCAGAACGGGGCGTCAAAAACGGTTTCCCACCGCTCGAACATGGGGACGCTGACCCCGCGCGTCCTCGATCTCATCGAAGCCATCCGTCGGGAAGAGCCATCCAGCATCAACGAGACCGCACGGGTTGTCAACCGGGACGTGAAGAACGTCCACGAGGAACTCAGTCGGCTCGCCCAGTTGGGCATCATCTTCTTTGAAGAAGACGGCCAGAGTAAACGTCCGGTCGTCTGGTTTGACGAACTCGTCATCAACCTCCCGTTTGATCCGGAAGCCGGTGACACCGCAACCGTCGCACCGTAAGGCCCGGCGAGTTTATACCATATCGAAAGTTGCAATTTGAAATTCGAATAACCCTTATATCGGCTTCGTTGAAACATGCTGCGAGTAATACTGTTGACCCACTCGCGGCCATTACAGTCACGCTCTATATACGAAGGGAGGACACGAGTATATGTATCAGTGGCGGCGAAAGTCACCTACCAGAAGATGATGGCAGGCAGTCAGAATTCAAACAGACTAGATATGCGGCATACGGTATGGAAGACCGTATGCTACAGCAAGTGACGCGGATCTACGACAACCGATCACGGAACAAGACGAGCTACGAGAATTTCCGGGACGTATGTGCTCTGACAACGACGCCACCGATGCCAATTCGCTGGTCTACGTCGGCGTTTTCTGCGTGAGTATGACCTCGGTTTTGTTCATGCGCTACACCAGCGCAGAGAGCGGCGAAATGTTCGGATTCGTGGTTCCGTTCATCAGCGTGATCGTCTTCCTCTCGCTCAGCGAACAGGATCGGCGAATTGTCGAAGAGGACGAGTGAGATGCACGAACCGGCGGCTCAACTCTCTCGCTACCCGAGCAGGAACACGAGCAGCGCGACACCAGCCGCGAGCGTCAAGAAGAGGACGCTCCGACCGATGCCCGCCCGGATCTCGACGTCGGCGCCGAGCGCCGAGACGGCCGCTCGCGGGTGCGTCGCGGTCCGCTTGACGCCGGCGACCAGCCGCATCACGACGCGGTCGACGGCAGCCCACAGCTCCGTGACGCCCCAGACTGTTCCCCGGCTCAGGTAGAATGCGGCCGGGTACGTCACCGCGTCGACGTCGCGCATATGGTGGGCGAGCCAGCCGAGCGGGCGCTTCAGCGCGAAGAAGCCGACGAAGCCGGTCACGAGTAGCGCCGCGCTCTCCGTCAGGTGGCTCGCGCTGTACGGGTGCAGTTCCGGCGCGACCGCGGCAGTGAACGGCATCAGTTCGACGAGGTAACCGTAGGTGAGCGGCGTGCCGAAGAAGACACAGGCGCCGCCCGCCAGGAGCATCCCCGCCGTCTGGAACGGCGTCGCGTCTTTCGGCGATAGCGTCGCCGACCCGTGAAAGAACATATAGTAGCCGAGCTTGATGAACGACATGAACGTCCCCACGCCGCCGAGGATCAGCAGCCACCACAGCAGCCCTTGGCCGAACAGCAGCTCGAAGTTGTGGACCTCGTGGGCGGAGGAGATCACCATCCCCTTCGAAATGAACCCGTTGAACCCCGGAACGGCGGTAATCGAGGCCGCACCCACGAGGTAGACGAGAAAGGTGATCGGCATCTCCCGCCAGAGTCCGCCCATGTCCCTGATGTCCTCGACGCCGGTACGGTAGACGACGACACCGACTGCCATGAACAGGAGGCTCTTGTAGAGGACGTTGTTGAACAGGTGCGCGAACCCGCCGGTGACGGCGAACTCGCCGACAGCAGTCGCGAGCCCGAGTCCGGCGAGCATGTAGCCGACCTGCGCCTGGATGTGGTACGACAGCAGGCGACGCGGATCGTACTGCAGCAGCGCGAAGAACGCGCCGTAGACGGCCATGAACCCGCCGAGATACGCGAGCCACATCCCGCCCTCCGGGAACGCACGGTACATCACGTACACCGCGGTCTTCGTCGTGAACACCGAGAGGAACACCGACGCCGCGACGTGCGGGCGCGGGTAGGTGTCCGGCAGCCACGTGTGCAGGAAGATGAACCCGCAGTTGACGCCGATCCCGATCGCGGCGAGTAGCGTCGCGGAGGCGTGGATCCCGGTCGTCGACGAGAACAGGAATATCTCGCCGGCCGGCACGCTCCCGAGCATCGCCGCGCCGTGGACGACGACCGCGCCGAGGAAGAATGTCCCGCCGATGCCGTGGAACAGCGCGTAGCGGTAGCCGGCCCGCACCGCTTCCCCGCCGTACTGCCACACCAGCAGCGTCGAGGTGACGGCCATCAGCTCCCAGAAGAAGATCAGGGTGAGCCAGTCGCCGGCGTAGATCGTCCCGATCGTCGAGGCGACGTAGATGAGCGCGAACGCAGTCACCCACGTGGGCGCCTCGGTGCCGTACGCGTACAGCACCGCCGCGGTCGCGAGGAAGCCGACGACGACCCCCATCAAAAGCGAGAACTGATCGACGTTGAAGAAGACCACGTCGAAGCCGAGGAACTGTGTCGCGAGGTACGTCCCCGCGCCGCCGTCGCCGAGCAGGACGGCCTGCGCGAAGGTGAACGCCGTCGCCAGCGCGGCCACTGCGTGACCGGACCGGCGCGGGAGCGCGAGCACGGCGAGGGCGGCGAAGGCGAGCAGCACGTACGGAGGCACCGAGGTGAGAATCGGGTTCACGGCCGCATCATCCCCTCGGGGAGTCGCGTGTCGACGATGAGCTCGATCAGCTCCAGGAAGCCCATCTCGTAGGGTATCACGCCGAGCAGCACCGCGAGGCTCATCGCGGTGAGGATCGGCCCGAGTGTGAACCACGTGGACTCGCCCCCGCAGAGGGCGTCGAGCCCCGCGATGTGCTCCCAGTCGCTCGCGGGCGGCCCGCCCGCGTGGCCGTGGTTGTCGTGGTCTGCGTGATCGTCATGGCTCGTGTCGTGGGCATCATGCCCTGTCTCATCGCCTCCGTCATCGCCGTCGCCGCGCCCCACGCCAAACGGAACGTCGGCGTCGGAGGGGCGCTGGTCGACCGCGTAATCGCCGGTGTCGACGCGCTCTGCGGGCTCGGAGAAGTCCCGGTCGCTCGTGTCGAAGTCCGGGCATACCACGCCGTCTTCGTCGGTCGGGAGGTCGTCCATCTCCGCGTCGGGGATGTCCGAGTCGTCCGGGACATCGGCGTCGTCGCCCGTGGACTCCGCTCCCTCGGCATCGATTGCCGAGTCGCCCTCGGCACTCTCGACGACCTCGTCGACGTCGGGGTCGTCGTCGTTACAAGCGTCAACGTCGTCGTCGGCATCCTTCGGACGGCCCCCATCGGTCGCCGGCAGCGTCGACCGCGTCTCGCCGCCCATCCGGAAGTCGACGAGCGGCTTCGCGTCGTGGGCGTCCTCCGCCTCGAAGAAGGCCGTGTAGATCACCGGCCAGAAGTACGCGATGTTGAGCACGCCGGAGAGCAGCAGCGCGCCGACGAGGTAGTAGGCGACCGGGGTCAGCCGAGCGCCCATCCGAATCCCGCCGATCAGCATGTAGTACTTGCTGACGAACCCGGCCAGCAGCGGGATTCCGGCCATCCCGAGCGAGGCGACCGTAAAGGCCCCCATCGTCAGGGGCATCCGCTTGCCGATCCCCGCCATCTCGGAGATGTAATCGGTGTGCGTCGAGACGTGGAGGTTCCCGGCACAGAAGAACAGGGTGAGCTTCATGAACGCGTGCGCCGGGATGTGCAGCAGCGCGCCGACGAGCCCGTACCAGCCGTACAGGCCGAGTCCGAGGATGATGTAGCTCAGCTGGCTCACCGTCGAGTAGGCGAGCCGCTGTTTCAGGTGGTCCTTCCGCAGGGCGATGATCGAGGCCGCCGTCAGCGTGATCGCTCCGATGGTCGAGAGGACGAGTCCGGCCGAGAAGCCGAACGGGAGCGAGAGGTCGAAGACGAGTTCTGGGCCGAACACGTCGAGGACGACCCGCGAGACGCCGAACGCCCCGGACTTGACGACCGCGACCGCATGCAGCAGCCCGGAAACGGGCGTCGGTGCGACCATCGCCTCGGGGAGCCACTGGTGGAGCGGCATGATCCCGGCCTTCACGCCGAACCCGATCGCGAGCAGGAAGAAGGCGAGCATCGCGAGGCCGGGGTCGGCGTTCGCCAGTTCCTCGATGCCGCCGGCCGTGAACGAGACGTTGCCGGCGATGAGGTAGACGAGGGCGGTCCCGGCGAGGACGAGCACGCCGCCGCCGAACATCGTGTACGCGAGGTACTTCCGGCCGGCCGCGCGGGCCTCGTCGGTCTCGTCGTGGGCGACGAGCGGGTACGTCGCGATCGAGAGGAGCTCGTAGAAGACGAAGATCGTCACGAGGTTGCCCGCGAACGCGATCCCCATCGTCGCCGACAGCGACACCGCGAACGCGGCGAAGTACCGGGTCTGGTTCACCTCGTCGTTCCCGCGCATGTAGCCGATGCTGTAGAAGGAGGTGACGATCCACAGCCCGCTCGCGAGGAACGCGAATAGCATCCCGAGCGCGTCGGCGCGCAGGACGAACTCGATGCCGCCGGGCAGGAACGCGCCGAGCGACCACTCGAACACCGCGCCGTCGAGGACCGCCGGCAGCATCGAGGCGACGATCGCGAACTTCGTGACCGCCGCCGCGATCGTCCACCCCTCGCGGACGTTCGGGGAGCGGTGCGACGCGGCGATGAAGAACGCCGCGACGAACGAGACGAGGACGGCCAGTAGGGGGCGTAGATCGGTTATGGGTACGTCAGTCATGCGAACACCTCCATGAGGACCGGGTCGAACCACTTGAACAGCGCGTAGCCGCCGAAGCCGAGCGCGACCGCGACGAGGAACATCGCCAGTAACGCGGGCGGCACCCGATAGAGAACCAGCGAGGGACGCGGCGTGCCCTCACGGGCGCGACGGGGGACGTCGCCGTCGGCTTCACTTCCTTCGACGACAGCCTCCACGATGTGCACGACTGTCGCACGGAGGGTCGGCAACGGCTCGACGGGGACGACGATCGTCAATCGCGGATCCGAGCCGGCGTCACCGGTAGCGTTCGTGACGGGCTCGTCTGCGTCGTCGGTGTCAGTCACCCACACACCTCCGACGGGTTTAGGATCCACCGTCTCTGTGTACATGGGTATCCCTACTCGGATACTTTTCCTACCGTCCCTAAACGGTTTGTATCCCAGTCGATACGAACAGAACGACGAAAGCGCCGTCACTGATGTCGCAGCCGAGACAAGGATCCTACGCCTCCTCCACTCGCTCGAACGATACCACGAATCGGTCGGCAATCTGCCCGGCGGTGCAGTCCTTCGAGCCGGCCGCCTCCTCCGGAAGTATGCACTCATCTGCAAGCGAAGCTCGTGATCCTCGTCGTGACGCTTCTGATCTCGTACTGGTTGGCATACAAACGACGCCAATCGAGTCGCACCAATCGTCATATTGGCCGTAACTGAAGAGTGATTCATTACAATCGAACGACTGAACACCGATCTTCTGCTTAAATATCAAAGGTCACGCGGAGCATGTCCCGCGTGCCCGAACCGAGCCCCAAGGCCAACACGGTAATCAGAAGCATCAACGTGTTTCGAACCGCCTTCATTTCGATCGTCACCGGCAATCAGTTGATGGACTGGTTCTCGGAGGCGATCCTGTTTGTGTTCGGCGAAACCGACCCTCATCGGATGTCGTTTCTGATCTCCGACCGCATCATCAGCCAACTCGGGGCGGTCGTCGCGCTCATGGCGATCACCTACCTCGTCGTCCGCGAGCTCCCGGAACCGTTGACCATCCTAGAGGATATACTCTACTTGCTCACAGGTGAGGATCATGACCTCCAAGCCACTCTCGATCTCCCGCGTGAGCCCGCGGTCGAACAGCCAGAAGCGGCGACGAAAAGTGACTGAGATCCTCCCAATCACCCACGATCCGGGATGTATGATCGCATTGCTGCCACGACCTTATCGGTGACCACAGCCGTAATCGTTTCCTGCTTGCCAACGATGTGAAGACTATTTTCAGTATTGCCACCGTCTACGGGATTAATATTGGACGTTAGCCGGAGATCTGTGATCGGCACCATCGATCCTTAACCCTGCGCCAGTCTCCTAGTGCAACGTACATAGAATCTATCAAATCCCATATTTCTGGAGTTGCCACGGTTTTTTTACTTGTGTGACTCGATATCTAAACTCGTGGCGAATCCGATTGATCAACGAGTCGAGACGCTGTTGACCTCGTACACAGTTATTATTGTTGCCGCTCTTCTGATCGGTGCTGCGGTCGGTCCGACAGCCTCATTGGCGTTGTTTGAGGACGACGATCGTGGGACCGTCGCAGTGGTAACGATTGAAGGGCCGATCAGCGGCAATTCCGCGGACGATGTGACTCACGAACTACGTACAGTCCGGCAGAACAGCTCGATTGATCCAGTCGTGTTGCCCATCAACAGCGGCGGTGGGCCGTCGCGGCAAGCGAATCACAGTACCGGGCGGTCAAGCGACTTGCCCGCGTGAAGCCAGTCATTACCAGCGTCCGCAGCATCGCAGCCTCGGGAGGTTACTACACGGTGCTGCCGAGCGACGAGATCTACGTGACACCTGGAAGCCTCGTCGGGAGCGTCGGCGTACGCGCGCTAGTCCCCCAACCTGACGGAGTACCCTTGCCTATGGCGATCGGTCCTGATAAAGTCGGTGGCCTCACTAGTGACGACATCCGGGCCTAAGTAGAGACGCTCAAGCGCTCGTTCATCGATAGCGTGTACGCAGAGCGTGGCTCTCGGCTCTCACTGTCTCGAACTGATCTGAGCAACGCGAAGGTCTACTCTGGTGCTGCCGCCGTCGAGAACAGCTTGGCTGACGGGATCGGAGATAGGGAGACGGCTATAGCTGCCGCGGCAGAGGCGGCAGAGCTCGACGAATATTCGGTTGCTTACCGCTCGACGACGCCAAACCTGCGCTTCATCCCCCCAACTGGTGAATGTTAATAACCAATAAAGCTAATTACTCGTTCAGTAACGAATCTGGCTTGATTCTGGAGAGCCGCATCGCGTTGCCGGTGACACCAAGAGTCATACCAGCATCGCCGATAAGGACAGCTGCCCAGATCGGGACGAGTCCGAAGGGCACACCGAGTGCGAGGAGTCCTTTCGCACCCAGACTCGTCCAGATGTTCTGCCGGATGACGCTGTTCGCGTCGTGCGAGAGTTCGTAGAGGTACGGTAGCTTCGATAGGTCGTCGCTCATCAGTGCGATGTCTGCTGTTTCGAGAGCAGTATCCGTTCCAGCGGCACCCATCGCAATACCCACGGTCGCCGTCGCAAGCGCGGGTGCGTCGTTAACGCCGTCGCCGATCATAGCGACCCCGTCGTACTGTTCGTCGAGCTCTTTGATCGCCTCGACCTTCTCGTCGGGCAGGAGTTCTGCGCGGAACTCGTCGACGCCGACCTCCTCGGCAATCGCCCGGGCCGTACGTTCGTTGTCACCGGTAAGCATAACGATGTGCTCAACGCCGAGATCGTGGAGCCGCTGGATCGCTGCCTTCGCTCCGGGTCGAATCTCGTCGGCCACGGCGATCACGCCCTCAATCTCGTCCTCAGTCCCGACTAAGACGACAGTCTTCCCTTGTGATTGGAGTTCGGGGACCGTCCCCTCAAGAAGGTCGAGACAGTTGTTGCGCTCACACATCTGCTGACTCTTCGTCGTGACGACACCGCCGTCGGTCGTCGCGTGGACGTGTTCGAGATTGAACCCGAGTTCCTCGAAGAATCCCGGTTTCCCTGCGTAGTGTTTCTTGCCGTCGAGAGAGGCTTCGACGCCTTTCCCGGTGATACTATCGAAATCATCGACTGTCGGCGCTCCGATATCACTCTCCTCGGCGAATTCGATGATTGCATCGCCGATGGGGTGTTCCGACCGTGATTCCAGCCCGCGGGCACAGCGGAGAACATCGTCCTCACTGTTGTCGTTCAACGGGACGACGTCGGTGACGGTGAGTTCGCCTTTGGTGATCGTGCCGGTCTTGTCCATTGCAATGGCGTCCACCGCGCCCATCGCCTCGAGATGGTTGCCGCCCTTGATGAGGACACCATTCTTCGCGGCGCTGGTGATCCCCGACACCACCGAGACGGGTGTGGAAATAACGAACGCACAGGGACATGCAAGCACAAGCAGCGTGAGGCCGTAGACGATGAACGTCGGCCACGATGCCCCGAATAGGAGCGGCGGGACAACTGCAACCAGGACCGCAAAGCCGACGACGACGGGGGTGTAGTATGATGAGAACCGCTCGACGAACTGCTCGCGTTCGGTTTTGTTGGACTGTGCGTCTTCGACCATCTGGACGATGCGCGAGAGTGTGTTATCGCCCGCTTCGGAGGTGACCTCGATTTCGAGATAGCCCTGTTCGTTGATTGTGCCAGCGTACACCTCGTCACCCGGTGTCTTGTCCACTGGCACGCTCTCGCCTGTGATGGGGGCCTGGTTGACAGCACTCTCTCCGTCAAGAACCTCGCCGTCCATCGGGATTTTTTCACCCGGACGCACGACGACGACATCGCCGACAGCCACGTTATCGACAGGAACGGTTACCTCTTCGCCATCGCGTTTTACGGTCGCCTCGTCCGGCGATAGATCCATCAACTCTTGGAGTGAGTTCCGGGCGCAATCCATCGAATAGCGTTCAAGCAGCTCTGCAATACTGAACAGGAACGTGAGTGTGGCGGCCTCAAAGTAGAGCGCTTCCCCGAAGACGAGGCTGGCGATGATGGCGCCGCTGATGGCAATACTCATCAACAGGTCGATGTCGAGATTCCGGTTCAACGCAGAGTAGTAGCCGTTGCGGAAAATGATCTGGCCAGCGATCCCAACCGCGCCGAGGAACAGGATGTCGGCGACAAGTAACTCGCGCCCGACGAGCTCGGCCACAAGGACGTTCTGGCCCGTAAGGAAGAACTCAAAGAGGAGCCCAAGTGCGACGAGCCCCCCGCTAATCCACGTTTTTATCGCCCGCGAACTTGTCCAAACGTTCTCCCGTTCGTCGGTCGAACTCTCGGCAGTGTTTGCGTCGTTCGCAGTCGAGTCGGTCACTTCGTAGCCAGCACTCTCGATCGCATCAGTGATCTTCGATGGCGAAGTGGAGTCGTCATCGTAGGTCGTCACTACTTTCCCAGTAGTCGGTTGTGTCTCGTAACTCGAGAGCCCCGGGAGATCATCAAGGGCGTTCTCAATTTTTCCCGCACAGGATGGACAGTCCATTTCGGGGACAGTGAACGCCGCGGTTGTCTCGCCCTGGTACTCAACCGTATAGCCCGCTTTTTTGACGCGGTCGGCGATTTCGTCCGGAGATGTTTGGCTTCTCTCATAAGAAACAGAGAGTGTTCCAGTCGTCACCTGTGGGTCAACAGTGGTAATACCATCAAGTTTTCTGACACTATTTTTCACCTTCCCCGCACAAGATGGGCAATCCATCTCGGGCACCGAGAACTGGGCAACATCGTCCCGATTTGACGAGGTCGAGGATACGCTATCAGTGTCCTGTCCGTTAGTGTCATGGTCGTGTTCGTGGTCGTGACCACCTTCTTCTGGTGGTGATGTCATTATGTGAAACGAATGCTCTCAAACTTATTAACCTGGCTGCTATAATACCCCCCAATATTAACAATTCTTATTAAATTCTGTAGTGTAGAATAATAAAAGCGGATGATTTACAGCCAGCCAAGGGACGCACTCGGAGACTTGATTCGAACCTACTCATTGGTGCCTACACTAACAGTAGTCTATCTGATATATGCTCATCCACTATCGGTAGTTCCCATCGTTCCTAATTACGGACTCTGCTTCTGGGAGAAAATGAGATCGACGTCAGAGATCCGTTTGTATATATGATCTGAATTCATATACAGGAATATAACCATGACGTTACTCAAACAGGCGCTTGCGAGGGTCTATGAGTATCGGATGTACTTCCTCGGCGTCTCGGGGTTCGTCATCGCTGGGCTCGCCGTTACCTACGGCGTCCAGACCGAAGACACGGTGGCGGCACTCGGTGCACTCCTGTTTCTGCCGAATGCGGTTGTCCTCCTCGGCATCGGGCTCCGAGAACAAGGATTGATCGGCAATCTATCGCCATCGGGATCCAACCCGGAGTAACGCCCTTCCGACACATTTCTCTTAGTTCGTTTTGACAAGCGTGAGCCGCTGCTGTATCATCTGATCGACGTTGTACAGGAGCACGCTGACCGAGGCGAGGACGGTTCCCAGATAGACGATCAATCCGGGTGGTCCGGAAACCGTTCCACCGAGGGCCGCGCCACCGAGTCCAACAACGATGAGCTCAGCCCACGTCAGCAGAATGCGCGACAATAGCCACGTTCGGTCGGCATCAATCGATTGCTCGTCCGACGCGACGGTGAGCCCTTCCCCGTCGTCAGGAACGTTGGCGTCGACCACTGTCAGTAAGCCTCCTCGGGGGATATGGGACCACTGAACGCCGAGTAGAGCACGACAAAGTAGCTTGCCACCAGCGGCAACAACAGTGCGGCGGCTATTGACATCAGATTCAGCGGGAGCGTCGAGACAATGGTTTCGCTGATCGTTGCTCCAGTTGCTGGGTCGATGGCAGGATACATAATAATCCCCACAACGGCGATCAGCCCGTACGTGAGGACCGCTGCCGCCCCGAGTGCCAGTAGACTCTCACCGCGCCGCATGGCGACGATGTATCCCGCGGTGAGGCCGATCGAAGTCACCACTAACACGACGATGGCCGGATGTAGCAGTGTCAACAGCCCACTGGGCAGTCGCACGGCGAGGATCGCTAGCGTTGCCACCACCGCCACCAAGTAGCCGACGACCGCGAACTGACCGTACGTCGACACCCGCTCGGGCAGATCGAGTGGCGCTTTCAGCCGGAGGAACGCCGCCCCGGAGACGACCGTCAGCAGCGTCAGCGTGAAGCCGACGACGACGCCGATGAGCGAGACGGAGCTCTCGTTGCCGACGAGCCAGTTGCCGGCGAAGACACCGAGCAGGAACGGCGCGAGGACGCTCCCAGCAACGAAGGCGACACTCCACGCCCGCTGCCAGCGCTCGTCATGACGCTGTTCGTACATCTCAGGCGCCAGCCCACGAAGGATGAGCGCACCCAAAATCCCGAACATCAGCAGGTAGTGCCGGCTGAACAGGTTCGCGTAGGCCGCGGGAAAGGCGGCAAAGAGTGTGCCGCCAAAGACGACCAGCCAGACCTCGTTGCCGTCCCAGAACGGACCGACGGCAGCGAGGACAGCCTCATGTTCCCGGTCGGTGTTGAGCAGACCGTAAATCGCCCCTGCCCCGAAATCGAACCCATCGAGAAACAGGAACGTCGCTAGCAGCGTGAAGATGAGACCGAACCACATCTCAGAGAGCGGGAGGCCGAACAGCGGTCCAGCACTGAGCGACTCGACGCTAATCATTGATGATACCTCTCGGCTGTCCGCTAGCAGTATCAATCTGCGTCGACCTCCCCATGACCGTCGGCACGTCAGTCATCGTCGGTACCTCCCGCGGCCGACGTGTCTAGCATAGGTGTGCGGTCGGGACGCTCGCGAAGCTGTTCGCGACCGGGCGGGCCGTTGCGGATGACCCGAGTGATAACGTAGGTATACAGCCCGAGCAACGCAAGGTACACCACGGCGAAGCCAACGAGTGAGATCGTCGCTTCAGTTCCCGTTAACCCGGGTGAGACCGCTTCACTGGTCTTCATCACATCCTGAATGACCCACGGCTGTCTGCCGACCTCGGTGACGATCCAGCCGAGTTCGACCGCGAGGATGCCCAGCAGTGACGAGCCCATCAGTGCCTTGTGTAACAGACCATCATTCAGTAGCTGGCCCTTGTACCATCGGTAGCCACCCCAGAACGATAACAGGATGAACCAAAATCCCAGACCGACCATCGCACGGAAAGCCCAGAAGACGATGGCGACCGGCGGCGCCTGGCTCTCAAAGGTGTTCAATCCACGTATCTCGGCGGTCGGATCACCCCCGCTGGCGAGCCACGACGCGCCACCGGGTATCCCGATGCCGAACAGTTCCTTCGCCCGTGGGTCGGTGATCGAATCGAGGTTCGTCGGGACGGCGATAAGATACTCAGGCACGTAGGAGTCGGTCTCCCAGACGGCCTCCATTGCGGCAAACTTCTGCGGTTGGGTTTCGGCGACCGAGCGGGCGTACATGTCGCCCTGATAGACTTGAAACGGGGCCGTGATCAGCAGAGCGACGAGGGCGATCTTCAGGGTCATCTCCCAGAAATTCACGTTGTCGACATCGATCCCACGAACGTGGTGTTTGAACACGTAGTAGGCGGCGATGCCGGCCATGAAGAGCGCGACCGATTCGACGGCCGCGTTCTGCATGTGGACAAACATGTAGCCGAATCGGGGGTTAAAATACGCTGCAAGCGGATCGACGAGCTTAACGACCGTCTGGCCGCCCTCGGTGACTAGTTCATAGCCACGCGGGGTTTGCATCCATGAGTTCGCGATGAGAATCCACACGGCTGAGAGCCACGTGCCAAGACCGACAGCGACGCTTGAAATGAAGTAGAGCGTGTCATCGACGCGCTCACGGCCGAAAACGAAGATCCCGAGGAACGTCGCCTCTAGCATGAACGCCATCATCCCCTCAACGGCTAGCGGGCCACCAAACAGTTCGCCGGCGGCAATCGAAAACGCCGCGAAGTTCGTCCCGAACTCGAATTCGAGGACGATTCCAGTAACGGTGCCGACAACAAAGGAGATGGCGAAGATCTTGGTCCAGAAGCGACGCAACTGTTCGTACACCGGCTCGCCAGTTCGAATGTCCTTCCATGTAAAATAGATAAGAAACGGGGCTAACCCCATGCTCATCACCGGAAAGATGATATGGACGATTGTGGTGAGGGCGAACTGGAGCCGGCTAGCGATAAGTGGATCGACCATGGCTGAAGGAGTGGCTAACAGCCGATTCTAAAGAACATATCATGTTAAACATATCCGCACCTCCTTCTCGCCGGGAAGCGGCGAACCGTTTATTATGTCGACCGATAACGCCGCCGTATGGATACCCGGCGTGTCGTTCTTGTGCTCGTCTGTCTGGTGACGGCGATCATGGCTATCAGAGGGTTTGTCGCGCTCCAGAACGTGGAGTTCGGCACGGTCGGGCGACAGCTCGGTGTGGGGGCGATCGTCTTCATCTTCGGGATCGCACTTGTCCGTCGATGGGATGAGATCGGGTAATAATTGACGTAGCGTTCGGTGATTCATCAACACTCAACACGGTCCACAATCGGCAGGTCACATCGAGTTAGCGGAGAGCCACAACGGATAGAATTATTAAGATATCAGGGTAATCCTCCGTTGACGTACGAAATCCAGGTTGATAACGGAATAGTTACTGTGACGAGGTGTTCTCTGTCCAAGGATCTAGTCTTTCATATCCGTCCTCCAGGCTCTTCTCCTTCTACAGATGATGCACTGGAGTGTTTCCTTCGTACGGCAGAACCCAAACCTGTGTGTTTAATCTACTAGATTAAGAATCACAATGTAGGTGATTTCGTTTGGGAACTACTCAGAGCCACGACAGCGGACACGGCCATGATAGTGGCGAACGGAGCATCCGGAAATTGGGCGTGGTCGCCCTGATCAACCTCGTCGGCTTCGTGATCGAACTTGCTGGTGGTCTCCTCTTCGGTTCCGTAGCCCTGATCGGCGACGCCTTCCACATGCTGTTCGACGCGCTCGCGTACGTTCTCGCCTTCGGTGCCGCCTACGTCTCACGACGTACTGAACCAGGCGAGTACTGGTCATACGGACTGGACCGTGTCGAGCCGTTCACTGCGTTTCTGAACGGTGTCCTCCTCGTTCCGATGGTGGGATACCTCGTCTGGGAGTCCTATCAGCGATTCCTCAAACCCGTCGAGATCGATCCGTTGATGACAGCAGGACTCGCTACGGGCGGACTGGTCGTGAACTTCGCGTCCGTGTACTACTTACAGGGCGGCGAAATGAACCTCAACGAGAAGGGTGCGTACTACCATCTTATCGGGGATACCGGCGCGTCCGTCGCTGTCATCGTTTCGATGCTCGTTGTTGAGTTCACTGGATCGACACTCGCTGACCCAATCACGGCAGTGTTGATCGCGGTCATCATTATCTGGTCGGCTGTGAAACTACTCCGTGAGAGCGGCAAAATATTCTTCCAGCGGAGTCCGGTTTCCGTCGACGAAGTCGAAACCCGGTTAAAACAACTCGAGGGCGTCGTGGCAGTCGATGATGTACACGTTTGGCAGTTATCGAGTACGATCCGCGTCGCGTCGATGCATCTGAAAGACGATGTCCAGTCACTCGAGGAGCGGGAGAAACTCAAAACACAGGCTGTCGACGTTCTTCACGACGAATTCGACGTTGACCACGCGACTATCGACATGGCTAGTGAATCGAACGAATATGCACAGGTGCCAGAGCATCAGTAAGCGATGACGGCGTGGGACTCACGGTTTCTCTGAGCACTTCACGTTACCTGCAAGTAGAGGGCGGAGAGCAATACGGCATTATACACACCATGGATCACAGCTGGGGTTACGAGGTTCTCCGCATATTCGTAGGTGGCGCCGAGGACGAGTGCGAGAACGAACACGACGGCCATGTAGGTGAGTTGGCCATCACCACTGAGAGCTGTCGTGTGACTCACAGCGAAGATCGCACTCGCAATAACGACTGCACTCCCTGGCCGGAAGGTTTGTCGTAGTGTTCCCTGGATAAGCCCTCGGAATAAGAATTCTTCGCCAGGACCAACGAGCAGTAGTGAGAATGGCACTACGCTCTTGTGACGTAGATTGTTGGTGAGTCAGAGAACTGCTTGGACAATCTCTTTCAGTGCCTCTCGACCCGGTTTATGGAGGATTCGTCGCCGAAGCTGGAGCGGTCTGAGATACGCTGTCAGTTTGTCCTTTGAGACGCCTCGATGCGGCGAGAGCCACCGTCGCGCCAGCGACGCGTGGCTCTCGCACGTGTTCACGTGCGCGTCTCCATCAGCGTACTCGCCGTCATCGTGAATTACTGCTTCTCGGTGGAAGTTCTCGTCATCGTCGAGTGGATCGTAGGCCCGAAATCCGTCAGTATACACGGTCAGCGACTCCTTCTCGTGGTTGCCGAGAAGGAGTCGCACCGTCGCTTCGTCGGCGGATTTCGCCGGAATGACGTATCGCTGACCGCTGCCGCGATCCACGAGGACGAACACGGGTGGTTTGTCTTGATCATACGTTCCGCGTCCGCGTCGAGAGAGGCCGCGAGAGCGCGACCAGCGGTCGCGCTCGCGGCCTTTCAAGCCGGAAGAGACGTAGAACTCGTCAATCTCGACCGGGCCAACGAGAGAGATGTCTGGCGCGTCGAGCGTTCTGGCGAACTGCTCGACGCGCCGGCGAAGTGAACGATACGAAACGTCAATTTCAGCATCTAACTGGCGGATACTCGTGTTGAATCGGAGGAACGAGTAGAACGCGAACAAGAGCTTGTCGAGGCCGATCTTCGCGTGCGCGAAGATCGTGCCAGTCTTGTCGTTGAACGTGCGGTCGCAATCCTTACAGAGATACCGTTGATACTCTCGATAGCTGCCGTGTTTGATCACTGACTCAGACCGGCAGCGGGGGCAACAGAGGCCCTCGCGGCGCTCGCCTCTGAACTCAGCAATTCAAATGGGAACATTGCGTTCGGGTGACGCGTTCGCGTCACCCTTGCCCGCTACGCTTCCACAGCGACAGCTCTACCTGACCAACAATCTACTTCCGAAGAGCGTAAGAGGCAAAGGAGGATACCCAATACGTAGGACACCGACCTCATTTGACGTACCGAACTCGCAAAGTCGGAGTGACCACGGACTCGTTATGTAGACACCATGAGTCGTCTACGGATGTCGAATTCTGTTTCGTAAAGTGATTAGGCTTAACTGGATTCGCCAGTGAGATCAATATGCTCCGTTGGTGTAGCTCGGCCAATCATCTCGGTATCTCACGCCGAGGACCGAGGTTCAAATCCTCGATGGAGCATCTCCAACCCGCTTCGACCCTCTATAGGCCGACCTCATATCTGCCCACTACACGACTAGCTTCACAGAATCGCGTGTTGGGCAGGTATACCTCCGTAGAACTAGTTGCAATCACCAGCCTATGTCTGGTTGCTTTTGCTACCGCGACGGTCGTATTTACCGTAGGCGGAACTCCTTCAAGCACGTTGTCGACGGCAGGTAGATGTCAAGAAAGCCAGTGGCATCCTCGTCATCGCCGATCAGAACGATGATCTTCGTATCACGGTTGCTCAGCTGCGTGAGCGTGTCATCTCTACCCAATTGTGATTCGCCGACGACAACGTCGCCGTTTCGGAGACACTCGAAGACGATTTCGTCGAACACGATGATACCGCGGATCACTGTTTCCTCGATACTCGTTGCGACGGAGAATGGTGTCGCGAACTCGAGTACCCATGGACACCCGATCAAGACACTGACAACGCCGTCAGGACGGCGATCGAGACGCCAGCCCCCATCACGAGCGACCAGCCGCCAGCAATACCGCTCCGCCCACGACGACTGAAAGACCGGACGACCCGGATCGATCGACCCATCGCTGGATGCCGTGGTCTCCGCTCTGGTGACCTCAGACCCACGTGATGAGCCGTCAACTCTGCTGGATACACTGTCACTCACCGTGAACACAGCAGCCCCGTTTGTGACGACCGCTCCGCCGACGAGATTGTCGCCCACTCGCTTCAGGGCTGGAAGGTGATTCACCCGCCGTGACTGCTTTCTCGACCGTACATTCGCTCTCGGCAAGATCAGAGCTATTTCTGAATATACAAAGAATACATAATAATCGCGAGTGCGAAAGCGACGAACATACTATTTATGAGGACAACATATGCCAATGAGACAGAGAAGAACTGATTAGCTACACCTGTCAACAGTGCTCCGAGCGTGAGGACACCAAATCCGATACCCAGAACGCGGAGAGAATTCTCACCAGTTCGCCGATAAGCTTTGAACGCGATATAAGTAATTCCACCCCCGAGAATCAGGATTACAAACTTAACTATCGCAATTGCGGGTACAACTTCCTTCATATTTCGTCCCCCATCATTGTCCAGATGTCAGCAAGTCGCTCGTCGGTAGACTGTGATAGCCGCTCGATATTCACCGAAAACTCACCCGTGTCATCCAGGGAAATCATTACGTCATTGAATGACCGCTCGTAGTGAGTGACACGTCCGCCACCGGGATTGATCGTATCCCACTTTCGTACGAGAGCAGCGGAGCTGAGAAGTTCTAATTTGCGATACAACGTCGACTTGGGGATGTCACAGACATCGCTCAATTCGTTTGCAGTCATAGGTTCAATGGTTTCGCGGAGAATGGATCGACACTCAGGATCGTCCAACGCATCGAGGACATCTTGTAACGCCGGTGTGTCCTCAGATGACGCTGAATTGTCTCGCATTGTTCTATTAAATATGTTGGGCGGAATATGGGGTCCAATTGTTCTTCGGGAATGCTCCTGATGGTTCGGATCTAAGACCGGTTGCGATATCCAGCTCATAACAGGTAAGTTGTCGAAAGAATCGCGAGATGAGAGTCGACATAGTGATACTAATAGCGGGGTGTTATAACCTATACTGAGTTTCGGATCGTTGTGCCGTTTCTTCAATGATTTCGGAGAAGCCTCGCCCGAGCGAACTGATGAACTCGTCATTATGAAAGTGGGTACATGTTTGTTCGACAGCAATCAAATGTTTGTCAACTGAATTAACAATATCTATTACGTAAGAAGGTGGCTGGCTACTAACTGTTGTATCTCGATCAATCTTGGTCTCTATCTGAAATTTGCTCATATTAGAATTACGGCTGTGAGTGAATGAAGAGCTGTTTGCTGTCCGAACAGACCCACCCATTCAGGCATGCTTCTCATACACCTCGAGAAGTTCCTGATATCGGTTTTGGATCGTTACTTGGCTGACGTGGGCGATTTCACTTACAGTCTCCTGTGTGAGCTGTTCGTTCGTGAGATGGGTCGCAGCATACAGCGCGGCGGCCGCCAATCCTGCCGGGTTTTTCCCACTGTGGACACCATTATCTGTTGCCACCTCAAGAAGTTCTCTAGAACGTCGTTCTGCTTCATCGCTCACATCAAGCGATGACGCGAATTGTGGAAGATATTGAGTCGGATTTTGCGGCTCGATCTCCAACCCGAGTTCACGGGAGAGATATCGGTATGCTCGCTGGACTCTGATTTTTTTGACACGACTTACGTCGGAGAATTCAGTCAGTGGACGTGGCGTCCCATGCTGTCGAGCAGCCGCATACAACGAAGCCGTTGACATCCCCTCAATCGATCGGCCAGGTAGCAGGTCCTTCTCTACAGCACGCTTATACAGGATGCCGGCAGTTTCTCGGACTGATTTCGGAAGACCGAGAGCAGACGCCATGCGGTTGATCTCACCGAGTGCTTGTTTGAGATTTCGCTCATAGGAATCTTTCGCCCGAAACCGCTCATCCCACATCCGAAGGCGCTGTAGTTGAGCGCGTTTGCGATCAGGAACTGCTTGTCCGTAGGCATCCTTATCCCGCCAACCAATGGTAGTACTCAATCCCTTATCGTGCATCAGATGCGTCGTCGGGGAACCAACACGACTCTTTTCATCACGTTCTTCCGACGTGAACGCACGCCATTCCGGGCCGTGATCGACTCGGCTTTCCTTGAAAATTAACCCACAACCTTCACAAGCCGATTCACCTCCATTGCCCTTCTGAATGATTTGGCCTTGACACTCAGGACACACATTGCTCTCGATACACTCCGAGACCCGCTTGCGACTATCTAACGACTGTTCGTTGCTTTGTTTTTGACACATAATGATAATATTATGGACAGGTTTGCACCTCCAAATCGTGGGTCTTCTTGACAATTCGGAGGGGTGGCTCCGCAATGAACAAGTGGCGGAATCCCACTTAGGGGGAATCCGACCTATACCTTTGTCATCATGCCTTTAACAGCCTTATCGTAATTGGGAGGCATCCCATCAATCGAGATATGGCCCAAAATTCAGCGAACTCAAACTACCTTCGAAAGACGATTTCAGAGGGTCCAGTTAAGTTCGAGCACATCGCCGGCCTGACGCTGGTTCTGACGTACATCGTGATGCTTCTCGGCGCCTATACGAGTGCAATCGGTGCTGGACTCTCTTGCCCCGACTGGCCGAGCTGCTACGGTACCTGGGTACCCTTCTTCCAACCCGATATCATCGCAAATTCACCGTACTCTGCCCTGCAGATATTCGCCGAATGGGCCCACCGGGGACTTGCGATGACTGCTGGCCTCTTCATCGCGGGGACAGCAGTTGGTGCGTGGATTTTCTACCCAGACGATACGTTAGTCAAGTGGTCCGCAACAACGGCACTCATCTTGCTTCCAATTCAGGTCGTACTCGGACGACTGACTGTCACAGAGAACCTCGAACCAATAATAGTCACGACGCACCTCGGAGTCGCTATTCTCATTCTCCTCAGCCTGCTCATGACCGTCCTTACGACCTATCTTCGTGACACACGAGTCGATAAATCCAAAATATGGGGAGAAGCATGACCGATAGCGAACGCATCTCGACTATGCTCACATCATCTGGTGGAGGACATAGACTGTTAACGAGACGTCAGTTCCTCGCGACAAGTGGAGTATTGGCGCTCAGTGGATGTCTCGGTGGCGAAAATAATGAATCAACAAATGCTGCTGTTGATGATGCGGTAGCTAACGCGCCGGACCCAGACGACCCCACATCATCCACATACGCAAGAGCGGGAGCGGCCGACCGACCAACGGTGACCTACTATGGGAACTGGAAATGTCCGTACTGTGCAGACTTCAGCACAGATTTTCTCGGCAATATAGTCACAGACTACGTCGAGCCCGGAGACATCAGCCTACAATTCCGTGCGTTGGCCTACATCGACGGTGAGCCATTCCTCGCCTCTGATGCCCCTCGTGCCGCTCAAGGTGGTCTCGGTGTCTGGAATGTAGCTCCTGAAACCTACTGGCGATACCACGAATACGTCTTCGCCAATCAACCACCGGAGGGTGAGGAATGGGCAACCACTAACAAACTCGTGTCATTCGCTGAGGAGGCTGGAGTAACGGAGACGGAACAGCTCCGGACAAAAATTCAGGAACAAGCCTACGAATCACCGGTTCGAGAGACGAGTCAGGCAGCAGCCGACGCCGGCGTTTCGGGAACCCCCGCCCTTGTGATCGATGGTGAAACAGTCAACCCGCTGAGTGACGAACAACGAACTCGTACCCTTATCGAACAACTCGCAGATGGATCGTGATCGGATCTGGCTCGTATTGGGTAGTGCAACCCTCATCGCCGGGATCGCAACAGCTGGGAGTCTCTGGTTTAGCCTCGGACTGGTACCGTGTGACCTCTGTTGGTACCAACGAATTCTGATGTACCCACTAGTAATGGTTATGGGTGTCGCAGCGATCGAAGCTCGCCCTACTGTTTGGCGGACTAGTATTCCCTTGTCAGTTCTGGGTGGAGTGATCGCAACGTATCACACAGTGTTGCAAGCGCGACAACCACCTGCTCCCTCAAAGGACCGTGTGCCGCTGTACAATAGCAGTTCCTGTAGAAAAGATGACAATTCTGAATCTCTCACTTCTGGCATTCACGCTCATTACAGCCGCAGGAGCTATCTGTATAATTGTATCTGTGAGACAAACGAAGACAAAACCACGCAACCAATGATCAAACCCAATTTACAAGCACAACCCAGTATCAGAACTCGACGTATCGCTTTCACAGATCGATCAGTGACCAGTATTTTCAAATGACAGAATCAACGACACGGATTCAGTCTGTCGGGAGTGCAGTTGGGCTCACGTACGGCTCAACGGTTATCGGGTCGATAATTGTCACCATCGCTGCCGCACTGCTGGGCGCATTCGGGGTCGATGTAACCGCTCGTCCATCGTTGCGCCTCGTAATGAGCACGATCCTATTACAGGGGGTAACATTCGGAGGGCTCTCAATCCTCTATCTCAGATTTCGCGATCTCGACTTCGAATTCGTTTCGCTTTCGATTCCGGACAGGCGGGATATTGCTGTAATCATCGGGGGAATAGGTACACTTCTCGGATTGCTCATTGTCGCATCACGCGTTATCTCCTCACTCGGACTGGAATCGGCGGAAAACCAGGTAGTAACAGTTGGCCAGCAGAATCCGACAGCGTTTCTGATTCTCATCCCTCTATCGTTTCTGCTAGTCGGTCCGGGCGAAGAGCTGTTATACCGAGGACTGGTTCAGGGAACACTTCGAGAAACGCTACATCCAACCCGTGCAATCGTTCTTGCGAGTGCCCTCTTCGCGTCGATCCATCTCTTCTCGTTGAGTGGAGAAGGAAAGCTTGTGTACGTCGGTATCGCATTCGTGCTAGCTCTAGTACTCGGTGCGACCTACGAGTACACCGATAACCTCGTTGTTCCGGCTCTGATTCACGGTGCGTATAATGCGATACAGTTTACGAGCGCATATTTGACGGCCACAGGTGGAATGTAACTGTTTGCTACCCGTTGACCCCGGATACTAGCTCTCGTGACGGAGAACTAAGCGTTTGCTTGCCGGATCCGTCCGGCTGTTACCGAACATGTTAGCGTGCCCTCTCACAGACAGAGATTCTGCAGTCTCCCTTTATCGCGACAGCACAACGTCCAAATGGACCATGACCCGATCTTTCGGTGCCCCTGGAACTGGACTGTCCCGGCGGGAATTTCTCGCTGCAACCGGCGTGACGGGTGTATCGGCGTTGGCAGGCTGTTCATCAAAAACAATTAACGCGCCGACGGCGGCCGCGAACGCCCCGAACGAAGGACAGACGTCGTCTGACCTTCCCTACACCAGTCCTCCAACGGTGGTCAACGTCGACGAGCAGGGAGGTTCCGTAACGATGGGGACGCAGCCGGCGCGACACGCCGTCCACCCGCTCGATTCAATGGGTGGCCCGGTCGAGTTCCCGCGCGTCTGGGCGTGGCAGGCCGACGACAACGACCCGAGCGTTCCGGGCCCGATCCTCCGAACGACCGAAGGTAACGACATGGAAGTGACGCTCGACAACACGAACGGACGCCGGCCGCACACGATCCACTTCCACGGCGTCACGAAGACGTGGAAGAATGACGGCGTTCCGACGTCGACCGGCATCCAAGTCCCGGCAGGCGAGAAACACACGTACGAGATCCCGGCGAACGTTCCGGGGACGCACTTGTACCACTGTCACCTCCAGACCCACCGCCACATCGATATGGGGATGTACGGGATCTTCCGGGTCGACCCCGAAGGCTACGAACCGGCGGACCGGGAATACTTCATGACGATCAAAGACTGGGACTCGCGGGTCCCGAAGAAGTGGGCCGGTGAAGCGGACTTCACGTACGACACGGCCTCGCGCAATCCGGACGTCTTCACCGTCAACGGGAAGAGCGCACCCCGAACCCTCCATCCCGAACAGGGCTCTCCGATCATCGTCGATAAGGGAGATTTAGTCAGAATTCACCTCGTCAACGGCGGGTACATGTCCCACCCGATGCACATCCACAACCACCGCTTCCAGCGCGTCGAAAAGGACGGTGGAGTCGTCCCGGAAGCAGCCCGACACGACATCGACGTCACGAACATTGCCCCCGCCGAGCGGCACACGATCGAGTTCACGGCCGACGCGGACCCCGGCATCTACCTCATGCACTGCCACAAGGTCAACCACGTCATGAATGGGACGTTCTATCCCGGCGGGATGCTTACCGGAGTCGTGTATCGCTCCGTCATGGATTCGGACATCTTCAGCCAGCTCATGGAGTACGCCGGATACGAACCGAACTGATAAGATCGGACATTTTCACAAAACAACCTGATCGGGCTCTCTCCAAAACGTTTTGCCCGGACGGAAATTTCCGCGGAGTCACTTCAACGATTTCGTGAGGGCCGAAAGAGACAGATAATTGTATGCGGATCGCTAAACTTGGGTAATGCTTCCGAGAGGACGCCAACAGGATACAGACGGTGACAGAGAGGGCTCTCATCGAAGGTTCTCCCGCTTATGTATCCTGTTTTCAGTCGGGGTTATCCTCCTCTCTCTGATCCCGACCGTGGCCGCTCACGGTGGCTCCGAAGCGTCAGGCCTCTCGCAATCGCACGGACTGGCGATCGTTCTGATCGGCGTCCTGTCAGTCGGTACTCTCGTACTGCTCAAACGAAGCGGGCGAATCTCTCCGACAGCCGCTCTGTACGGGATTGCGGTCGGCATCGGGATTACTGTCGCCGGAGCGATTCTGTTCGAGGGGCTGGCCCCGGACCCGACGTATCAGGCCAGTTCGATGCCGTTCCCCCGGTCGTGGTATCAGCCGCTCGCGATCGTAACGGGTCTTTCGGTCGTGGTTGTGAGTTTCATCGTCGGGGTCGTGCGTTGGACAACATGTCCCCGGTACATGGTTCTCGGAATGATACTTGGAGGATGGATACTGTATCCGTACCTACTTCCGGGTTTTAGCGGCTACACGAATCCGATAGGTTACGGGATTGTCCTCGCAACACCACTGCTCGTTGGATATATTCTCTGGAAAGATGTGGGCCCGACGCTGTCCGTGATTCTTCAGGATCCGGTAGCACGTCGGTTCGGATTCGGTATCGGAGCCATGGTGAGTATCTTTTTTATGGCGACATCGGGGTATCTGTCGTTCTTCAGTGAGGAAGGTGCCCCCGAAGAGACAACTGTGGCCGTCTTATCCGTACTGTATCAGATCGTACGGTGGCCCACACTCGAAATACTCCTTCCGGACGTTCCGTTCTTCATCGCTATCTCTCCGGGAGTACTACTGGTACTCGGATCGCTTGGCGTTCTCGTGGGCCTGAATGCGGCCGCCGTTGCTCACTCTTGGCGTCTCAATCGTGAGGCAGGAGCGACACAGGGCACCGCCGGGACGGCGACGGTCGTCGGTGCGTGTACGTGTGGATGCTGTGGGCCGCTCGTCTCCCAAGTCGCAGTAATCGCCGCGGGTCCCACGATTGCGGCGCCGATATACTGGATCTTCGTCGATTCGGCGTCGCCGCTCAACTCGATATTCCTCTTGGGTAGCATCGCGCTATTCACCGGGACGCTCATCTATTCGATCGATTCCGCTACACCTACCCGAAAAGACGTGTTTGAGGTTAGTGCGGATTAGATAGACTCAACTACATCTGTTGATATCCTCTGTCGGTGATTGTTCACCGAGGTCTTGTTGAAATAAAGAGCGTATTGATCAGCAATATCAATCGGATAGAGACAACGCAGGGCGAGCATGGATCTCGACCCTGTGAATCTCACGGACTGGGCTGTACCACTACGGACTAGCGCGGAACTCACCGTGCTTCATCCCGAAGAAGAACGCGATGACCGAGAAGACGATCATTGAGGGGAGGACCATCATGAAGACCGTCGAGGGGGTCATCATAACCGTTAGCGCGACTGTTGCGACGGCGACGATCACAGCAAGTGGAATCACCGAGCGCGTGAAGTCGAATTCCATATCAGGAATGGTGGCTGGACAAACAAAGTGTTTAAGAAAGCAAATCTGATGATCAACTGATTTACAATTATCGCCGTGAAATCACACTGGCCGAGTGCTACATAGATCCTCTGATGGCACCGTAGAAAGGGGTGTTCTGACGAGAACACCCCGGCCCGATCACCGGTGATTCTCTCATCAAAACGGAGCCGTCACCACACAGGGACCAGCTGACAGCGACAAACGACACTTCTTGCCCGGCTATCCTGTCGATTTCTCTTGCTTCGCCTCCGATTCCAGGAATCTGGAGGCTCGCTTCAGGTTTCTCCCCATTGCTTTCGCTATCGAGGCGTTTTTCACCTTGATTTTCCCCGTGAACTTCGTTTTCTCACCGTCTTTGTGATACATCTCGTTCATCAATGACTCAACTCCGGCACGTAAGTTCAGGAACTCCTGTTCCGCTGGATCATCCAACCGCCTCCGTCGCTGAGCCACTTCTACCCGCCGTTCCCTGAACCCGTAGCTATAGTGTTCTTGCTGTTCCTCGACGAAACAGTTCTCTTGGTGCTGGCAGCCATCACAGAACTTCTTGTCCATCTTCCCCGAGATACGGCCGGTCTCGTAATGGTTCTGCTCGAATGGTTCGTGTCCGGCAGGACACGCAACCATTCTCGTCCCATCCCACTCTGGGGCGGCAAGCGACATCTTCTCCGCCGCAGGCCGTTGACCCGTGATTCCTGTGAAGTGCTGCGTGATCTCCTGATCACGGCAGCACTTTTCTACTTCCTTGTGCGTGTACCCACCATCTACGAGCAGGTCACGTAATCCCGTTTCCTCGGCGAGATTCCTCGCGTCTTCGGCCAAGAGGTCTCCATCATCCGTGTTGTTCGTATCGACTCGAACCGCCGTAATTAGACGAAACGGATTTTCACCATCGCATGTCTCAGCGATATTCGACTTGTAGCCGAAGTAATCTTCCGCGTCCTTGGAACGATACGTCGCTTCGTCGTCGTGAGGGTTTTGCAGTGAGCTGCTGTCGATCTCGTCGGACTCTTCCAGTCCGATGTGATCGTGTCTGTCTTCGGCGTCTCTTTCTAACGACTCGGAGTCGGGTTCATCTTCGGCAGTCTCTGTAGAGTCACTTGAAGAGGTGTACGTTTGGAGTGGCTGCCAGCCCGGTGACTCGTCACCGGGATGGCCCTGATCAGCAGAATCCTGATTATCGTCATCGTCTTCGAGATCAGGAATGCGATAGCATTGTTCGTCGAGGACACGCTGTAGATGAGCGAAGCTGTTCAACCCGGCGTATTCATCCTCGTCTCCGAATCGATCAACAAGCCACGCAGTATGCTCGGCGAGCGTTTCCATCGTTGCGGGAATTTCGCCCGGTTCAAGATGATAGGACAGCTCTAAGTTCTCGATGTCGGCGAACTCGTCATTCCAGCAGGAAGTTCCTGTGCGATCTCCCGAAGGAGATCGCACAGGAAATTGTGAAGCACTTTAGCGAGGAGATCGACACGAGACAGTTGCTTGATGTTGGCCTCAATGAACGTCGAATCCATCCGTTGAGTACTCGCATCAATCTCAAATTCACCCTGAAAGTAGGTACGGTGATTCTCGAAAACCTCGTTTAGCAGGTCGTGACCGGTCTCTTCTTCGTATTCCATCAACCGACGGCGGAAATTGGTGAGTGTCTTCTCACAAATATTGTCTCCGAGTGTCTCCTTTCCTAATACGTTCCTGACGCGAAAGTCGAAGACGTAGGCGTGTTCGAGCTCTTTGTCGGACATACCGGCAGGTGTTAGATAATCTCCAAGGAGACAAGCTCGTTGACTGGCTTGTTCGGACGGCTATACCCGTCGTGGTATAGCCGTTCGAACTTTGTTTCATCAATTTGGGTGAAAACATGTTCGCAGAAGTGAGTAGACCAGTGATTCTGCAGTTTCTTTCGTATCCTGCCTGAAAGGTCTTTCAAAGGCGAAAAGAGCATCTCTTGCTCATGTTCAGTATTTTCTCTAAACACGTTATTACCCAATTTATTGACTTAACGAAACTCTGATGTAAATAACTTACAAATATTATTTTAGACACCTCAATTGAAGTCACATAGAAAACTCAGGTAACTCATCAATACACCTTTCTACGGTGCCGTCATCCTCTGAATTTAGCACGAAAAATCTATCAACTCCTGAGGATTTCAACCGAGCGACTCAACTCTGTTCTCGTCTTGGCTCGTACATGCTACTGAAGCAACTTTCGTCGGGTGTTCACAGCGACTAGACCGCCGCCGGCAATGACTGCGATCGCTGCTGACAGCGGATTGAAGAACCCGACGGCCAACGCCAAGAGAGCGATTCCGTTGTAGGAGAACGCGAGGAGGTTGTTCTGTTTCACGCGACGACGAGCCGCACCCGCTAGGTCGAAGGCGGTTTCGACGGAGCGGATGTCGTTGTCGACGATAGCGATATCGGCGGCGTCAGCAGCTAACGCCGTGCCGCCGCCCAACGAAATACCGAGGTCGGCGGCTGCGAGTGCCGGGGCGTCGTTGGTACCGTCCCCGATCATCGCGACCTGACCGTCTGATTTGAGTCGCCGGATCGTCGCCGTCTTTCCTTCCGGTGGAACCTTCGCGAAGACGTGCGTCACGGCTTCGTGCTGCTTGAAGAAGTCCGTCGCTTCCTCGTCGTCACCGGTCAAGACGACGATGTCCGTGTCTCGTGCTCCGAGCCGAGAGATGGTGTCGTCCCAGCCGTCCCGCGGCTCATCGCCCACGACGATCAGCCCCTCTGCTGTCCCGTCGCGACCGACGACGACCGAAAGCTGACCGAAGCCCCGAGCGTCGGCGACACGAGACCGGATGTCGTCGTCCACGGTCCACCCCTGTTCCGCGAAGAGATCGAGGTTTCCGACAAGATACGGAGTTCCATCGATCACCCCTTCGATACCGGACTGGTGATTCGTGAACTCGCTTATCTGGCCTGTTTTCTCTGTCTCATTACCGTTATTGTCCGAGTTCGATTGATCGTCAAGGCCTTGGTCGGTCGCATTCCTGTGGGCGAAAGCCGTTGTGATGGCGTTTGCAGCGGGATGTGATGCTCGTTGTTCGAGCGCTGCGACGGCGTCAAGGAGGTCCGCAGGAGCGTCCGCTTCGATCACCTCCATCTCTCCGGTCGTGAGGGTCCCCGTCTTGTCGAAAACAACGGTATCGATGTCTCGGAGTCGTTCGAACACCGTCTCGTCGAAGATAATGATCCCCCGACGGAGTGCACTTGCGAGGCTCTTCGCGACCGAGAGCGGCGTCGCAAGTCCGAGGGCCCACGGCGAACCGGCGAGGAGGACCAGCAGTGCGAGGAGGATCGCGTCCGGGATGCTCATGTCGAACGCGATTACACTGGCACCACCGATCGCAACGGCGGCTCCGACAACGAGAAGTACCGCGTACGACGCGAGTTGGTCGGCGTGGCGTTGGACGCCGTGAGTCGCGCTCTGGAGGTCCCACACGGCTGTGGTTATCCGATCGATACTGCTCGTCACGTCCGTGCCGACACGAACCAAGGCCGCGCCGTCCGTGACGATCGATCCACCAATGATCTCGTTGCCGGCGCGTTTTAGCACCGGAAGCGACTCGCCAGTGACGATCGCTTCGTCGACGGTACAGCTGTCTTCGACCAGTTCACCGTCTACTGGGACTCGTTCACCCTGTCGAACGAGCACGACATCCCCTGAATTGAGGTCCTCCACGCGAACTTCCTCAGTCTTCCCGTCCGAGTCATACGTTCGTGCGCGCTCGACTTGTGATATCGTGAGTTCGGTGAGGCGATCAAGGGCGCGCTGCTTGATCGACGACTCGTAGAACACCATCGCGGTGACTGCGGCCGTGACGACGATCGCGAGGTCGTAGAAAATGTCGTTTTGTCCGAGGATGACAGCGGCCGTACTGTACGTGTACGCGCTGATCGCGGTGATCGCGACCAACAGGTCGGTGTTCGGGCGTCGCATTTTGAGACTGAGGTATGCGCCGCGCAACACCGGGAGACCGGTGAAGAGGAGAATAATGCCGGTCATCACGAAATACAGCCGGAGGAAGACGAACGCTCCCTCGCTATCTAGACGGAAGGCACCCTCGAATATTTCGAGCGCTTGCCAGTCAAATATTGACGCAAGGTGAGCGGGATAGATAATTGCGACGTACGGGACCAACAGAAACGCACCGAAGAGGAATCCGACGGAGTATCGCATTCCCAACAGCTGGTCGTCTCGACGCTTTCGAATTCCACCCATCTCTCGTGCTCGGCGCGTCGTCCCACCGGTTTCGCTCACGTCTGACGAGGCATCCTCACGGAGATACGCCGTATACCCGAGGGTACTCAATACATCACGCAGCGACTCCTTCGAAACAGTGTCTGGGTCGTGTTCAACTCGGATCGTCTCGGTGACGTAACTCGCCTCGGCACTGATCACTCCCTCTTGTTTCTCAGCGAGAGATTCAAGATACGCCTCACACGTCGCGGAGTACATGCCGTCAATCCGGAGGAACGTCCGAGAACGATACTGATCGGGAGGAACAGTGTCGTCTCCCTCATCAATCTTGTTCTCAGTTGTGGTCTGGGTGACATCGAGAGAATCGGGAGCCCCAAGCGTCGTGTGTACATCGTGGCACCCGCTCGAACAGAACGAGCGTTCACCATCAGCCTCGAACGTGGAAGACTGAATCTCTCGACCACACAAATAACATTTTTCAGTCATATATTAGTGGGAGTGGTTCATGCTGTCTGTCTGAGAGCACACCGGTCTGAATGGACACTATGAACCATGTTTTTTATAGAACGTATTCGGATGATAGGGTGTCTGTCGCTTATGATTCGGTAAGTGGGTCGTGTTTATGTGGTTGTTGATACTCTCTGTGGTGGATCTGTGTCAATCAGTCGTATCCACACCTACGTAGCATCCTCGGAAATATGCGACCACCACCCTCGCTCGCTGATCGCTATGTGTACTTGAGCGATGATCCCCAACAGGGGCAGTTCCAAGAGCGGACCGATCACAAGCGCCAACGGAATGAGTGGTTCATTCGGGAACGCGACGACGGCGATCGCGAGTGCAGTCGGTGAGTTTCGCGACAGGATAGTGTTGTTGAAACACACGAGTTCCTCGTACGAGAAATCAAGCATACGACCAATAGCGAATCCGACACCGAGGTTGATCACGTAAAAGGCGATCACGGGAATCGCCATCACAGCGAGCAGTCGCGGATTCTCGACGATTACCTGAATTGAGGCGCTAAGGCCCCTTCCTCATTCGTCTTTAGTTAATACTCTTAGTAATACTTAGTAGCTTCATATTCGATCCAGATTCGACACGTTCGTGCCGGCAATAGGTGGAAAATGGCGGTTTTGAGGGTTGCTTGTCGTTCGATATCAGCAACAACAGAATCTCAGCCGTGATTTCTACTACATCTAATACTCTTAGACATAATTTAAACTCAAGTATTACTACTGGGCTTAACTAAAGACGAATGGCCCCTTCCTCAACGAGCGACCGAAGGGAGCGAGTAAGGAGGGGATACAGCGCCGCGGCTCTGTTGAAATCCTCAAAGAGTTACATGTTTAGCCTGTAATTCGACGAAATGAAGGCCCTCCCGAAGTCGCAGATTCTCCGTTTTGCTGAGAAGGCGATCCATCTGGCGCGTCGAGCGGTCTCCCGATACTCCTCGAAATTTTCTAAACACCGCTATACACTTCCCCAACACGTTGTTCTGTTGTGTCTCAAAGTTCAAAAGAACACAACCTACCGTGGCTTGCTTGACGAACTGATCGAGATGCCACGCATCCGTCGAGCTCTTGGATTAGCTGAACTTCCTACTCCTTCAACGCTCTGTAAGGCGTTCAATCGACTTGATATGACCGTATGGCGTATCATATTGACTCTCTCAGCGACGCTACTTCCGACGAGCGGAGTTGTTGGAGTTGATGCATCAGGGTTCGACCGCAGTCACGCTTCGAAACACTACACGAAACGCGCCGAGCTCACGATTCAGCAGCTCAAAGTGACGCTGCTGGTCGATGCGAAGGTGAACGCAATCCTAGATTTACACGTGACGACGACCCGGAAACACGATAGCCAGGTTGCGCCGTCACTGATCAAACGCAATCCCGAGAATATCGACATTCTGCTCGGTGACAAGGGCTACGACGACCAGAAGATCAGGCGGCTTGCTCGTCAACACGAGGTTCGTCCACTGATCAAGCATCGTGAGTTCACATCGCTCCATAAGGCATGGAACGCGCGCTTAGATGCTGATCTCTATGGCCAGCGGAGTCAATCCGAGACAGTCAACTCTACGCTCAAGCGGAAGTACGGTGCGTTCGTCCGCTCACGACGATGGTGGAAGCAGTTCCGTGAACTCACCATCGCTTGTCTCAGTCACAACATCGACCGATCACTCTGAGTGGTCAAGACATATGATTCACAGACCGCTCAGGATCAGGGAGTAATGATTCTTGCCAGTCTTCATTCAGTCTCTGCTAAACACCGTTGCTGGATCAAACGGCCACCACTCGCGGTTTCGGATCGCCAAATGGATTTGTGCAATGAAGCCTAACAGCGGAAGTTCCAACAGCGGCCCAATAACCAGTGCGAGCGGGATGAGCGGCTCGTTCGGGAACGCGACGACGGCAATTGCGAGGGCCGTCGGTGAGTTCCGTGAGAGGATCGTGTTGTTGAAACAGACCATCTCCTTGTAGGAGAACGAGAGTACTTGTCCGACGCCAAACCCGATGCCGAGATTGATCGCATAGAAGACGAGAACGGGAACCGCGAGAAGAGCAAGTAATCCGGGGTTTTCGAGGATTAGCTCCCCCTGCGAAGCGAACATTGCGCCGATGGCGAGACTGAGGAAAATAATCTGGAGCGGACTCAATTTCGGCAGGAAGTGCTGCTTGAACCACTGCGTCCCCTTTTGTCGGGTCAATGCCCACCGAGCAAGTCCACCAACCACAAGCGGGACGACGAGTACGAGAACGACGCTTTCGATCAGCAGCTCCATCGGTAACGCGACCAGTTCGCCCGCGAAGACGTACAAGTAGAGTGGAAGCAGTATCAACTGGAGAACGAGGTTGTACGGGAGAATAGAGGTAGCCAGCGGAACATCTCCGTCCGCAATATCGGTGAAAATGAGATACCAATCCGTACATGGTGTCACCATCAGCATGATGAGTCCGACCCACAGGGCAGGGTGATCTCGAAGGAAAACCGCGCCGAGTGCCACCGCTAACAGCGGACTCCAGATGAAATTGACCAGAAGACTAGACCCGACTACACGACGATTTCCGAACGCTGCCCGGAGGCGAGAGAGTGGGATTCCGGTGAACGCGGCGAACAGCATCACCATCAAGAACGGGAGAATGAGTGAGTCCGCAATCGGCGGAACACCAGCGATCTGACCGAGCACTAACCCACTCAGAATCGCAATAATAACGAATACACTCTGGTACTTCTCGACGAAATCCATTCTGTTGCGTCTGTGTCGGGAGCCATCCTAAGGATGTTGCTTATTGTAATGACACTAAAGAGATAGATTGGGAATACAATAGACAATTTTGTGACAACGTGAGACAGTCACTGGCCATTTCTGGTCCATATGTAGCGAGTGAATTAGTCTCAACTGCAGAAGATCCCACGAGCGCAAAACCGAGGGGGAGAGAAGGAGACACGTGGAGGCTCTCGTCGATGGCGACCGCGTCGAAATGGTGGTCGTTGATACAGTTGGAACGTCGTTCATGAGCTGGAATACAGTCATATCGAACGCGCGACGGAAGGGTATCTGTCTCGGTTTCGGATGCGTGTCTGATTGCGCAAATCGTCTGTTACAATCTTGCTCTGTCGGCGTCGCCGTAACGTCTCGTCCGAGAGTTCGGTGCGGCCATTCTAGCCGGACGATACAAAATAATAAGTGTACCCTCGTGAAGGGGCGCGCAAGAGTCGAAAGGCAAACATGATAGATCCAATTATCCTGCAACAGGGGAGCGACTGGCGCGCGCAGGCGGAGGTCTTCGACGAGATCTTCTTCGTCTTCCTCGCGCTCGGTACGCTCGTCGGCACAATCGTCGTCGCGTACACGCTGTGGAACGTGTTCAAATATCGCGACGACGGCAGTGAACCGAAGGAGGACTTTGACGCGCCGATCGTCGGTGAACTCCCGACCGGACAGGGCGGTCCGAAAGCGAAGAAGCTCTTCCTGTCGTTCGGATTGAGCGCGATCGTCGTCATCAGCCTTGTCGTGTACGCGTACGGACTCCTCCTCTACGTCGAAGAGGGTCCAGACACGAGCGACGCGGGGAATATCGAAATCACCGTCGAGGGGTACCAGTTCGGTTGGGAGTACATCTATCCGAACGGTTACTCCACGAGGGGCGAGATGATCGTTCCGGCCGATCAGCGGATCGACCTCAACGTGACTTCACGCGACGTGTGGCACAACTTCGGCTCGTCGGAGTTACGGATAAAATCCGACGCCATCCCCGGAGAGTACAGTAGTACCTGGTTCTCCGTGAGTTCCGAGGACGTTGAAGCACAGGGTGGCGAAGCAACTTACCGAGTCGAGTGCTTCGAACTCTGCGGCGCGGGCCACTCTGCGATGACTGGTCAAATCACGGTGCTCCCGCAAGACGAGTGGGAAGAATGGTATGCTGGAACCCAAGGTGAAAACACTTCTAGTGTCGACAGCGCTGGCGCCGGAAATGCCTCCAGCGTTGACAACGCAGTCATTCGAGGTGCCCCCGCATGAGCGAACTCCCGCCAACGACTTCCGTCAAACGATGGCTCGTCACGACCAACCACAAGGACATCGGCATCCTATACACGATTACTGCCCTGTTCTTCCTACTGTTCGGCGGTGTCCTTGCGCTGCTGATCCGTGTCCAGCTCTGGGACCCGATGAATCAGATCCTGTCTGGGCTCGCGTACAACGAGGCCGTCACGGCCCACGGACTGATAATGGTGTTCTGGTTCCTCTCCCCGTTTGCCTTCGGCTTTGCAAACTACTTCGTGCCGCTCCAGATCGGTGCCGACGACCTTGCGTTCCCACGGCTTAACGCGCTCTCCTATTGGATGTACCTGTTCTCCGGCGTACTGTTGTCAATCAGCTTCTTCCAGGGCGGCACGCTGAGCGCTGGCTGGACGATATACGCTCCGCTCAACATACCCGCGTACACACCGAGTATCGGCTCAACGGGAGCGATACTGGCACTCGCGATGTTCACCATCGGAGTCACCGCCTCGTCGGTGAATTTCCTCGTGTCTATTCATCACTCGCGTGCCGAAGGAATGGGGATCATGGATATGCCGATGTTTACCTGGACCATCCTCGCGACCGTGTGGATGATGCTGTTCGCGTTCGCTGCATTGCTCGCTGCGGGACTCATCCTCGCGTCCGACCGCGTGCTTGGGTCGGTGTACTTCTCCGCAACAGAGGGCGGGTCCCTGCTATGGGGCCACCTGTTCTGGTTCTTCGGCCATCCGGAGGTGTACATCGTCTTCTTCCCGGCTCTCGGTGCGATGTTGGAGCTGTTCCAGACGTTCTCAGGGCGCCGGCTCGTCGGACGGAAGTGGGTGATCATCGCCATCTGTCTTGTCTCCGTCCAGTCGTTCCTCGTATGGATGCATCACATGTTCCTGACGACGATCAACCTGGAGATCAAGACGCTGATGATGGCGACCACTATCGGGATCTCCTTACCCTTCGACCTGATCGTGTTCTCGCTGATCTACACGCTCATCAAGGGACGAATACAGTTCACGACACCGTTCCTCTTCGCGTTCGGGGCGCTACTATTGTTCATCCTCGGCGGCATCACCGGAGTGTTCCTCGGCGCCATCGTCCTCGACTACGAGTTCCGTGGCACCTACTGGGTGGTCGCGCACTTCCACTACGTGATGTTCGGGGGGGCGACAGCCCTGATCGGCGCTGCGTACTACTGGTTCCCGAAAATAACCGGGAAGATGTACGATGAACTCCTCGGGAAGATCCATTTCGTGCTGTTCTTCATCGGGTTTAACGCCGTCTACTTCTCGATGTTCCTCGGCTGGGAGACGCCGCGCCGTGTCTTCGAGTACAACCCCGAACTCCAGATCTATCACCAGTTCGGGACGATCGGTGCATTCGTACTCGGATTCTCCTTCTTCATCATGTTCTACAACTTCGCGAAGTCGTACGTTTCCGGCGAGCCCGCCGGCGACAACCCGTGGGACTACTCGCGGACTGCCGAGTGGGCCATCTCTTCACCGCCGCCGCTCCAGAACTGGCCAAACCGGCCGTCCTACGCGTCCGGCAAGCTCGAATTCGTGAAGGATTATGTGCCCGACAGAGGTCCGGCAGTGAAGACCGACGCCAACGGGAACGGGGCGACTGACGGTGGTGACACCCACTCCGAGCACATCAAGGAGTACCCGTACTGGGACAAGCACCCGAGCCACGCAAGCATATGGCCGCTCACACTCTCGTTTGCAGTTGGTGTGTTGTTCCTCGGGCTTACCGGATTCCGCGATAACGTTGTCTTCGAGGTCGGCGAGTCGCTCGCATCGACGAGCGTGACGATCTCGAATCCGGTATACCCGATACTCATCGTTGTCGGATTGGTCGGACTCGTCTGGACCGGGGTGAAGTGGAGCCTCGAGGACTTCTATGCCCCACCGACCGAGTTCGCCGAACGGTGGCCGTTCGAAGGTGTCGAGAAAGTCAAGCTGGGGATGTGGTTCTTCATCGCGTCGGACGTGATCGTCTTTGGCGCGTTCCTCTCCGCGGCCATCTTCGTCCGGTACAACGCCGGCTGGATGACGTGGGAGCCACTGGCCGAACCACTACCGGGACTGATCAACACGTTCGTGCTGCTCACCTCATCGTTCACCGTGATCTTGGCGCTGGTCGCTGCTCGCCGGAAGAGCCGGCAGGGCCTGCTTGCGTCACTCGGCGCAACGATAGTGCTTGGGTTCACATTCCTGGGTATCAAGCTCTGGGAGTGGAACAAAGAGATCTTCGAGCGGGGCGTGACGATTTCGGCGAACGCCCACGGTGACCCAATCCAGGCGTCGATCTATTACGTGACGACGGGGCTCCACGGGATCCACGTAGTTATCGGCCTCGTGATCGCCATCTTCCTGTTCGTCAGGGCGTATCAGGGGCACTACTTAGAGGACGAGCGGCCGATCGAGTACTTCGGCCTCTACTGGCACTTCGTCGACATCGTCTGGGTGTTCATCTTCCCGCTGTTCTACCTCTTCTGAGG
>NZ_VCNM01000005.1 GCF_007671725.1 Halorubrum depositum
GTCGATTGAAAACGGGTGGGGCAATCGCCCCATATGAATGGGCAGGCGGCGAACCGCGGTTCCCAGAGGATCGCTCACTCCAGTACTTCCCGGTACGCTGGTGGGCTTAACTTCCGTGTTCGGAATGGGTACGGGTGTTTCCCCACCGCTCTGGCCGCCTTTACGCCGACGCTCGGAGTCGAACCGAGCCTCTCTTCCCATATGAATGGGCTGAGAGACGCCTGTGTCGGTGGTTCCGATCTGTGTGATCGGCCGACCGTGTATATGTGCGATCCAGTTACCGCCTGAACTCATGCGAGTGTGGTAATGTGTCAGTGCCGTATGATTGTGGCTTCGGTCTGTTAGTGCTCGTGGACTCAACACCTCGTTGCCTCGGTGCGTACATCCCGAGTCTATCGAACTCGTCTTCTACGAGTGACCTCAACGGTACTTCTTTTCCATGTGGGTTTCGAGCTTAGATGCGTTCAGCTCTTACCCCGTGTCGCGTGGCTACCCGGCAGTGCCCTTGCGGACAACCGGTACACCAGTGGCGACCAAACGTAGTTCCTCTCGTACTATACGTTCGTTCACGTCAAGTACCTTGACACCCCCAATAGATAGCAGCCGACCTGTCTCACGACGGTCTAAACCCAGCTCACGACCTCCTTTAATAGGCGAACAACCTCACCCTTGCCCGCTTCTGCACGGGCAGGATGGAGGGAACCGACATCGAGGTAGCAAGCCACCCGGTCGATATGTGCTCTTGCGGGTGACGACTCTGTTATCCCTAAGGTAGCTTTTCTGTCATCTACGGGCCCCATTCCGGAGCCTCGTAGGTTCGCTAGACCACGCTTTCGCGTCAGCGTCACTCGTTGGGAATGACACTGTCAGACCATCTTGTGCTCTTGCGCTCTTCGCCGGATTCCCGACCCGGCTGAGATGATCTTCGGGCGCGCTCGATATCTTTTCGAGCGCGTACCGCCCCAGTCAAACTGCCCGGCTACCGGTGTACTCCTCCCGGAGTGAGAGTCGCAGTCACCGACGGGTAGTATTTCAATGTTGACTCGGTGGCCCGCTAGCGCGGGTACCTGTGTAATGTCTCCTACCTATGCTGCACATCGGCGACCACGTCTCAGCGACAGCCTGCAGTAAAGCTCTATAGGGTCTTCGCTTCCCCTTGGGGGTCTCCAGACTCCGCACTGGAACGTACAGTTCACCGGGTCCAACGTTGGGACAGTGGCGCTCTCGTTTATCCATTCATGCAAGCCGCTACTGAAGCGGCAAGGTACTACGCTACCTTAAGAGGGTCATAGTTACCCCCGCCGTTGACGGGTCCTTCGTCCTCTTGTACGAGGTGTTCAGATACCCGCACTGGGCAGGATTCAGTGACCGTACGAGTCCTTGCGGATTTGCGGTCACCTGTGTTGTTATTAGACAGTCGGAGCGCCCGAGTCACTGCGACCTGCTCCGTAGAGAGCAGGCATCCCTTCTTCCGAAGGTACGGGACTAACTTGCCGAATTCCCTAACGTCGGTTCTCCCGACAGGCCGTGGCTTTCGCTGCCAGAGCACCTGTGTCGGATCTCGGTACGGACATCGTGCTTGTCTTTTCACGGGCCCTATGTACGGCTGACTTGCGCTATCTCGCGTTTCGCTCGCTTCGTGCCGTGACGGCATCCACGAGTTTCCACGATTCGACCGGGCGAAGGCCCGGCTCAGCGTTCCACACGGCGTCGACGTTTACTGCACGATGGCACTGGAATATTAACCAGTTTCCCGTTGATGCAGTCGAGTTGCGGTGCATCTTAGGACCGGCTGACCCTCGGCTGAGTGGCAGTGCCGAGGAACCCTTGCTCATCAGGCCGTCGAGGTTCTCACCCGACTATCGCTGCTACTGTGACCAGGATTGTCGTTTCTGAACGGTCCACGCGAGCTCTCGCCCGAGCTTCCATCCGAACAGAACGCCAACCTACGCGGTTGCCCCTGTCAAGGGCACGGCCAGGTCTCGGTGGTAGATTTGAGCCCCGATCATTTTGGGCGCCTCAAACCTCGGCCGGTAAGCTGTTACGCTTTTCTTAGAGGGTAGCTGCTTCTAAGCTCACCTCCCGGCTGTTTAGGGCTTGAGACCACCTTCGAATCGCACTTAATCTACACTTTGGGACCTTAACCCGGCTCTGGGTTGTTCCCCTCATGGTGCACAGGCTTACCCCGCACACCGGACTCCCTTCGTCTACAGCGCCTGCGGGTTTGGAGTTTGACAGGATGGCCGACTCCTCTCGGAGGCGGGTCATCCAATCGGTAGCTCTACCCCGCGGGCTACCTCGGAAGAGGTCATGCTTCGACATGTTTCGGTTGGAACCAGCTGTTGCCAGGCTCGATGGGCCTTTCACCCCTATGCGCAGATCACGAGAGGATATTGTAGAATACCACCTCTAACGGGCCTCCACGTGGCTTTCGCCACGCTTCACCCTGCCTGCGTATAGATCGCCTGGTTTCGGGTCGCACCCAATTGACTCCCCGCGCTTGAACACGGTGGCCCTCGCAATGCTGCGGCCGTATCGGTTTCCCTGCGCCTTCCCCGGTTCACGGGTTAGACTCGCCAATCAAGTGCACTCCCTGGGTCGTTTTTCAAAACGCACGACACGACGCCGGCTCGATTCTCTTCCTACTGGAGGATCGCTCCTCGGTCGTTTTGAGAATCGCCTTGTACGCCCTGTCGCTCGATCGCCAGCTGATTTCAGGCCCTATTGCACCGCCCTTCTCGGGGTGCTTTTCAGCGTTCGCTCACGCTACTTGTTCGCTATCGGTCTCGAGGAGTGTTTAGCCTTCTCAGGGGATGCCTGAGTTGTTCACAGAGGATATCCGACCCCTGCTACTCTGGTATTGACGCCAACGGTACTGTCTCATCTTACGGGGTTGTCACCCTGTTTCACGCTCCATTCCAGGAGACTTCAGATGAAGTGTCGCGTTTTGGTTGTCAACCCGAACACCACATTGGTCCGAAGACCTTCGGTTTGGGCTGTGTCGCGTTCACTCGCGGTTACTGACGACATCGCGGTTGCGTTCTTTTCCTTCCCTTACTGAGATGTTTCAATTCAGGGAGTTCCCTATTGCGCGTGGCAATTGTAAACGGATTCCGATTCGGAGATCTCGTGTTCTTACCCTCCATGCGGGTCCCACGAGCTTTTCGCAGCTTGGCACGTCCTTCGTCGGCTCTCGAGCCGAGCCATTCACCAGCTGGCACAGTAGCCAGTAGTGTGTTGGACGGTTCCGTAAGGAACCTCCAACGGTGTCAAGTGACATAGTGTCACCCGACTGTATATGGTTCACTGACGTTCCACGAACTCGTATGAGTTCAGTGGACGTCTGGATCGCACGTATACACGGTCGTCATCGAATCACCCTGGCGGGGTGTTCGTCGAACCCTTCCCATCCGCGGTTTCCCGGGATGGTGCATCGGTCGTCGTAACCCAACGGAGTCGCGTCGCCCACTTAAGGGGACGGATTCGCGTCGGGGGACATGGACTCACTGGGATTCGAACCCAGGGCATCCTCCTTGCAAGGGAGGCACTCTACCGCTGAGCTATGAGCCCACCTTCCCGTGGTGGGAAGGCTCTGCGTTTGTAGTGTGAGCCGTGGTAGTTCGTCGGTGTCCAGATCGGTGGGTGAACGGACACGCGACCATGCATGAGTAGTGACCGTTCGTGTGAACGGTCGAAAGGTGAGCTCGCCCAGAGGGCGAGTCTCGGGTCTGTGGAGGTGATCCAGCCGCAGATTCCCCTACGGCTACCTTGTTACGACTTAAGCCCCCTTGCGAAGCCCAGATTCGACTCGTGAAACGAGCCTCATCCGGACCTCACTCGGGTGCTTTGACGGGCGGTGTGTGCAAGGAGCAGGGACGTATTCACCGCGCGCTTATGACACGCGATTACTACCGAATCCAGCTTCATGTGGGCGAGTTGCAGCCCACAATCCGAACTACGATCGAGTTTCTGAGATTACCGTCTCCTTTCGGAGTAGGAACCCTTTGTCTCGACCATTGTAGCCCGCGTGTTGCCCAGCACATTCGGGGCATACTGACCTACCGTTGCCCGTTCCTTCCTCCGTGTTGGCCACGGCGGTCTCCCTACTGTCCCCAGCCACTTCGCAGTGCTGCTGGCAAGTAAGGATGCGGGTCTCGCTCGTTGCCTGACTTAACAGGACGCCTCACGGTACGAGCTGACGGCGGCCATGCACCTCCTCTCTGAAACTCGGACAAGGTCATCAACCTGGTCGTCATTATTACAGTCGATGCTGGTGAGATGTCCGGCGTTGAGTCCAATTAAACCGCAGGCTCCTCCGGTTGTAGTGCTCCCCCGCCAATTCCTTTAAGTTTCATCCTTGCGGACGTACTTCCCAGGCGGCCTGCTTAGCGGCTTCCCTACGGCACAGCACCCACTCGTAGTGGGAGCCACACCTAGCAGGCATTGTTTACGGCTAGGACTACCCGGGTATCTAATCCGGTTCGAGACCCTAGCTTTCGTCCCTCACTGTCGGATCCGTTCTCGCGACGTGCTTTCGCCATCGGCGGTCCGTCCAGGATTACGGGATTTCACTCCTACCCCGGACGTACCCGTCGCGCCTTCCGGTCCCAAGCCACACAGTTTCCACCGGACGCCCACCCGTTGAGCGGGTGGATTTTCCGATGGACTTGTGCGGCCAGCTACGGACGCTTTAGGCCCAATAAGATCGGCCATCACTCGGGCTGCCGGTATTACCGCGGCGGCTGGCACCGGTCTTGCCCAGCCCTTATTCGTCCACCTCCCTACGGTGGACAAAAGCGTAGGCTCTATGCCTACGCACTTGGGATTCCCTTATCGCACTGTCGTGCAGTGTAAAGGTTTCGCGCCTGCTGCGCCCCGTAGGGCCCGGAATCTTGTCTCAGATTCCGTCTCCGGGTTCTCACTCTCATGACCCGTACCGATTATTGGCACGGTGGGCCGTTACCCCACCGTCTACCTAATCGGCCGCAGCCACATCCTTCGGCGCCGGAGCGTTTGGCACAGTCCTCATTCCAGGTGGACTGTGGTATCCGTTATTAACCTCAGTTTCCCGAGGGTATGACGGTCCGAAGGGTAGTTTGGCCACGTGTTACTGAGCTATTCGCCACGAGTCTGAACTCGTGCGACTAGCATGGCTAAATCGAATCCCAATAGCAATGGCCTCCGGCAGGATCAACCGGAATGTATAACCTC